>NZ_WLUG01000081.1:0-32527 GCF_009706505.1 Providencia sp. wls1922
TTATTTGGTTAATAAATAGGGCGATAGCTGTTTTTCCATAAAATCTGCAATCGTGGGCTGGGCTTGCTCAGTGGGATGAATACCATCAGGTTGGATCCATTCCGGTTTGGTGATCACGCTTTCCATAAAAAATGGGATCAGCGGAAGGTTATTTTTTTCAGCCAGCGTTGGGTACACTTTTTCGAAGCTGGATGTGTAGCGTTTACCATAGTTTGGCGGGATACGAATTTGCATTAAGAGCGGTTTAGCACCATTTTGCTCTATTTGGTCGATAATCTGTTGTAATGTTATACCTAACTGTTCAACAGATAGCCCTTGCAAACCATCATTAGCTCCCAGCTCAATCAGCACCCAGTCAGGTTTGTGCTGGGCTAGAAGAGTGGGGAGACGTTCTAACCCTTGAGAGGCGGTATTTCCACTAATACTGCCATTAATAACTAAAATCGGTGGCGACTTTTTTTGCCAACGTTCGGCAAGTAATGTTGCCCAAGCTTGCTCGGCGGGTATTCGATAGCCTGCACTAAGACTATCGCCGAGGATCAATAGTTTCGTTGCAGCGAGTGTTTGTCCACTAGCGGTAACTAACAGGAGAAAAACCAATATATGTCGGCGCAAAATATTCTTGAAGTTCATCATCTCATTAAACGTGTTGGTCAAGGTGAACATGAACTGACTATATTGCAAGGAGTCGAGCTAATTGTCGAGTCTGGCCAGACAATTGCTTTAATTGGTGAGTCAGGTTCAGGAAAGTCCACCTTATTAGGCATTATTGCTGGGTTGGATGATGGCTCTAGCGGCACCGTGAAGTTGCTTGATCAAGACTTAACGACCATGGACGAAGAAGCTCGGGCGCGATTACGGGCGCAAAGTGTCGGCTTTGTTTTCCAATCTTTTATGTTAATTCCAACGCTGAACGCCCTTGAAAATGTCCAATTGCCTTCTTTACTGCGCGGTGAATCCGAAACCAAGAGTCATCAGCAGGCGGTGAGCTTACTGACGGATTTAGGGTTAGGAAATCGCTTAAAACATATGCCAGCTCAGCTTTCAGGCGGTGAGCAGCAGCGTGTGGCATTGGCTCGGGCGTTTAATGGTCAGCCTCAAATCTTATTTGCTGATGAACCTACAGGAAATCTTGACCGCCATACGGGAGATAAAATCGCCGATTTGTTATTTGCGATGAATAAAGAGCACGGTACTACGCTGATTTTGGTTACCCATGACAATGAGTTAGCCGCCCGTTGCCAACGTCGATTACGGTTAGTTGATGGGCAATTGAGGGAAGAGTCATGATTTGGCGCTGGTTTTGGCGTGAATGGAAAACGCCGTCTCTGTTGATTGTGTGGTTAGCATTAACCTTGGCAGTCGCCTGTGTGCTGGCGTTAGGGCGGATCAGCGATCGCATTGAAAATAGCATGAGCTATCAGAGCCAAGAGCTACTCGCGGGAGATTTGGTGTTGCGTTCTTCCCATCCGAGTGAGCCAACATGGCTTGCCGCAGCGCAGCAAGCAGGCCTGACATTGAGCCAGCAAATTTCATTTTCAACTATGGCGTATTCTACCGCTGATGAAGAAGGGCGCCCGCAGTTAGTGTTAGTGAAAGCGGCGGATGCGAGTTATCCACTATACGGTGACTTAGTGACCGAGCCTGCGGGGTTAAAACCCACTAAAGGGCATATTCTCGTCGCCCCGAGATTATTGGAATTACTGAACTTAAAGGTTGGCGAACAGATTGATATCGGCGATGGGACGTTTACGATTTCAGGGACGTTAATTCAGGAACCTGATAGTGGTTTTAACCCCTTTCAAATTGCGCCAAGGGTGTTGATCTCGATTGAAGATGCGCCATTAACTGGGGCTATTCAAGTGGGAAGCCGTTTAACGTATCGCGATATGTTTGCGGGTTCTCGCCAAGGGATTGATGCATTTAAAGAGAAATATGATGCTCAGTTACGTAGCGATCAGCGCTGGTATACCTTGGATGATGACAGCGGTGCGGTCGGGAAAACCTTTAAGCGCGCTCAGCAGTTTTTGCTGCTATCGGTGCTGCTAACGCTGTTATTGGCGATTGCTGCGGTGGTGGTGTCGATGACTCATTATTGTCGAAGCCGTCACCAACTGATAGCGGTATTGAAGACCTTGGGGGCAGACCGAGGTGCATTACGTAAGTGGATCATTGGTCAGTGGTTAGTGATTTTAGTGGCAGCGGCATTATTAGGGTCTTTGCTGGGGCTGGCTTTTGAAGGCATTTTAATGCAGATATTGTCGGCAATGTTACCTAAAGCCTTGCCGAGCGCCAGTTTTTGGCCGTGGATCTGGGCGGTGGCAACGCTGTTTATTATCGCGATTATTGTGGGGATCCGTCCTTACTATCAATTGATGGGGACTCAACCTTCTCGTGTATTACGGGAAGATGCCAAATCACCAATTTGGCCACTGTATTATTATCTGCCTGTGGTTACGTTGATAGTGGTCGGCGGGTTATTCCTGTTTGCAGGGGTAAACCCACTATTATGGTCAATCTTGCTGGGAATTGTTGTGGTTGCGGTGCTCCTTGCGTTGATTGGTTGGCTAGGGTTGTGGTTGCTGAGAAAAGTACAGTTTCGCCAGCTCAGTCTGCGTTTATCAGTGAGCCGCTTATTGCGTCAGCCATTGCAAACTATTACCCAGATGAGCGCATTTTCATTGTCATTTATGTTATTGGCATTGTTGATTTTGGTTCGAGGGGATCTTTTAGATCGCTGGCAACAGCAGCTACCGGCGGATAGCCCGAATTATTTTCTGATTAATATGACTCAGTCTCAGCTTGATCCTGTTACGCAGCTGTTGAAACAGTACGAGGTTACACCAACGGAGTTTAATCCAGTTGTGTTAGCGCGTTTATCGGAAATTAATGACCAGTCTGCGATTGAGTGGGCGGATGCTCGCGATCCCAATAATAATACGGTTAGGCGAGAGCTAAGCTTAACGTGGCAATCAACATTGCCGCCTGCAAACGAGTTAGAGCAAGGGAGCTGGCCACCAAAAGCGGGGGAAGTTTCCATTGAGCAAACTGTCGTTAAAGAGTTAGGACTAAAAATCGGCGATAAATTGACGTTCAATGCTGGCTCGCAGATTTTCACGGCTAAAGTGAGCAGTATTCGTAAAGTGGATTGGGAAAGTTTGCGCCCAAATTTCTACTTTATTTTTGCGGAAGAAACATTATCGCCAATGCCAGAAACATGGTTGAGTAGCTTCCATTATGATGGCGATGGGCAGTTGTTAACACAGCTGAGTCATCAGTACCCAACTATTAATGTGTTGGATACGGGCGCTATCATCACGCAAATTCAGCAGATTTTACAGCAGGTAAGCCAAGCTTTAGAAGTGATGGTGGTTTTGGTGATTTTCTGTGGCGTATTATTGTTACTCGCACAGATTCAAGTGGGTATGAGCCAACGAGAGCGTGAGTTGGTGGTGTATCGTACCCTAGGTGCGAGCAAAAAACTGATGCGCCGTACTTTATGGGGTGAATTTGCCTTACTCGGCGGAATGGCAGGGCTTGCCGCGGCATTTGGAGCTGAAGTGGCACTATGGTTACTGCAAACTAAGGTCTTTGATTTCCCGTGGCAGCCAGAATGGCGCCTGTGGGTGTTATTGCCGCTCTGTGCTGGGTTCTTGTTATCGGTGTGTGGCAGTTGGCTGGGGCTGAGGTTAATCGGCACTGGCAATCAGCATCGTCGATTATCGAACGGTTAAATGTATAAAAAGTAGAATAGTCACGAAGGTGGCTATTCTACTTAAAAATGAAAATCGGATGCTTGAGCTTCGCTGTATAGATTTTTTAAGTTGATGTATCCGACATCAAATAAATATTATTTTGTTAGTGTGATTGGTTAAACGAACTGTCTCTAATCCTTCACAAAACCTTCATTCGCCACGGTTATGATTCCGCCATCAATTATTGATGGTATGAAATAGGAAAATAACAATGGTTCGCCTTACACCAATAACTTTCAAACTAACATCCCTTTCTTTATTAATTGGTTTACTCTCATTTAGCACCGCAGGGGTTGCTCAACAAATTTCACAGAAACAAGTGCCAGCCACACTTGCTGGGCATGCCATTTTATCGGTGGATGCGACAGTACCAACGCCGGAAAATGCACCTTCGGATATGCAACATAGTGGCAAATACACTACAGGAACCCGCGTTGATACACTGAATAAAGTGGAGGGAAAATCCGATGGGCGCCCAACAGGTAAGTTTGTTCCAATCAAGGGGCAACCGTTACAAGGTCATTCAGGTATCAAGCGTATGGCTGATGGTACCTACTGGGTGCTCACAGATAACGGTTTTGGGAATAAAATGAATTCCCCTGACTCTATGCTGTATTTAACTCAGTATGATATTGATTTTAAAACGGGGAAAGCCAACCCGTTGAAAACAATTTTCTTCCACGATCCCAACAAAATTATTCCTTTTCATATTATTAACGAAAGCAGTGAAAAGCGTTATTTGACGGGAAGTGACTTTGATCCAGAAAGTTTTCAATTTGCCGATGGTGCCTTATGGGTGGGTGATGAATTTGGGCCTTATCTCATCAAAATGGATTTAAATGGCAAGGTGTTGGCGCTATTTGAAACACAAGTTGAAGGCAAGAAAGTCGTTTCCCCTGACCACTACACACTGACAACGCCGGGTAAACCTGCGGATAAAGTGATTTTCCAAGTCAATCGCTCAAAAGGTTTTGAGGGAATGGCATCATCGCCGGATGGCTCCAAACTTTATCCGATGTTGGAAGGGGCTTTGTGGCAAGAAGATAAACAAGACTATGAGAATGTGAACGGCAAAAAAGCGGCACGTATTCTTGAATTTGATGTGAAAAAGCAAGATTGGACTGGGCGCAGTTGGTTATATGTTTTTGAAGATAATCAAAATGCCATCGGTGATTTTAACCTGATTGATGACACTCACGGTTTGATTATCGAACGTGATAATGGGGAAGGCACCGCGGATAAAGCGTGCGCTGAAGGCGAAAAAAACAAAGAAAACTGCTTTAGCAACTTAGCAAAATTCAAACGTATTTATCGCATTGAATTTTCAGATAAAAATGTGGGTGATGCAGTGGATAAACAAGCCTATGTTGACTTAATGAACATCCAAGACCCTAACAAGCTAGCCAGAAAACCGCTAAATGATGGGGTATTTACCTTCCCATTCTTTACGATTGAAAACGTGGATGTGGTGGATAATGAACATATTATTGTCGGTAACGATAATAACTACCCATTCTCTTCCAGTCGTGAACCTAATCAAGCGGATGATAATGAATTTATCTTGCTGAGAGTACCGGAATTATTGAAGTAATGCGTAATCAGTTATACCGGTAAGAAGTAGAACGTGTAAATGGATCCTTGTTTTTCCCTTGGTTTGATATTTGCTCGGGTTATCCCCGAGCGTTTTTCTTTTTAGGGGTTAATCTTTTTTTACTTCTAAAGCAGGGGGCTTCATCATTAAAGTAAAGAATAGGATCACGATAACAGGAGCTGCGATGGTTAAAAATGCAGGGGTAAAACTGCCTGTAATATCCTTAATTGCACCTGCGATAAATGGCGCTAAACAGGCAATGGTTGAGATTAAATTGACGACGGAGAACAACTCTAAATAAGGTCCGCGACCAAAATAATTGGACAGTAAAACACTGGACGCTAAGAAGGTCATACCGTAGCCAACACCCACGCAAATCACGAACAAAATCAGCCAGAACCATGATGTGGAGATACTCAGTGCCACTACGCCAAGCACCATAATAATTAGGCTACCAATCAGTAAACGTTTCGGCTCCAACCATTCACCCGCCGCGCCGCCTAAGAAGCGCGAAAATGCATTTACAAACGCCATGGTACTTAGCAGAGAAACCGCGATGGTCATACCAAATCCACGCTCTTCAATATGCGCCACTGCAAAACTGTTTACTGTAATACCGCACCATAAAAAAGAGGTATAAGTCGCAGCAATTAAATAGAACTGCCAAGTGCGTAATGCGCGGCGAACTGTCCAAACTTCAGCGGTACGATAAATAGGCTTATTCGCATGACTAACTTGTTTTTGCATTACTTTTTTGGCGTGATCTTGTTCTTTTTTCCCTTCACGTAATGCCAAGATAGTGATGATTGTGACAATGCTAAGATAAACTGCACATAATACCCAGTGCATTCGCCAAGAGCCTAATTGATTCGATGCGTAGAAGTAAATCCAAGGACCTGCAACGCCACCCAATCCACCAATCGTGAAATACAATCCAAATGCCAGAGATTGTTTTTCAAATAGGCGAGAAAGTACATAGGTACCCGGAACGGTCGCTAATAGCGTAAACCCAATACCAATCAAAGCGGTACCTAAGAAATAGGTGCTGATAGCTTCGGTGGAGTAGAGGCTATAAAAGCCAGAGCAGAACACGAGCATGCCTAAAAGTAGCGTGAGACGAACACCGACTTTACGTATCAGCAATGAGGGTAAAAAGCTCGCTAAACCGCAGGTTAAACCAAGTAAAGTAAAACCAAAGCCTGCCTCAGTCCAACTCCATTTTAATTCGCCGATCATGCTCGGTAATACTACGCCTAATGAGGTAAATGTGGTGGCGGTAGCAAGGAAATAAACCAGTCCGAGGAGAATAAGAATTGACCATTGGTATAACGGACTAAACGGTGAGGCTTGTGTTTCTGGCATATGCACTCCAGTGGCGCCCTAGTGAGTTAGTCATCACTCACAAGTAATCACTATAAAAGTAGGGCAAAAATAGCACAATGCCCGAAATATCACTCTCGGGCACGAATAGCGCTATTTTCCCTATTTTTGGCGAGAGTACCAGCCTAATTTTGTTTTTGCCCACTCAATGCCACTTTTATACTCATTTGGCAGCATTGGGATCAAACTATCGAGGGTATTTTCGAGTTGATGAACATCGCTATGAGTCAGATTTAAGTGACCCACTTTACGTACTGGGCGCACTTCTTTCTCATACCAATGTAAATGGACTAAAGGCAGATTTAACCATTCTTGGTTAACATCAGTGCCAATTAAATTGACCATCACCGCAGGGCTGAAAACTTCTGGTGTCGGCATCGGTAAATTTAAAATCGCGCGTAAATGAAGCTCAAATTGGCTAATGGAAGCACCGTTTTGAGTCCAATGCCCACTATTATGAACGCGAGGGGCGATTTCGTTGATCAGCAGTTTATCACCAACCACAAAACACTCCATTGCCATCACACCGATATAGCCTAACTCATCCATCACGGCACTGAGCATCGTCTGTGCTTGTTGTTGCTGGACAGGGTTTGCGTCAGGAAAAGCCACACTGGTGCGTAAAATCCCTTCTTGGTGAAGATTATGGGTGATTGGGTAGAACACTGATTCACCGGATTGGCTACGGGCGCCAATTACGGAGACTTCAGCATCAAATGGGATCCCTTGCTCGACGATGCATTCACCGTAAATTTCCGCAGGGAGTGCTTGTTCATCACCAGGGCGAACACGCCATTGACCACGACCGTCGTAGCCACCAGTTCTACGCTTGACGATTAAAAAATCACCAAGAGTGGCGAACAATTCTGGCCACTGGTCTGGCGATTCTAATCGCGCCCAAGGTGCCGTCGATAAATTTAATGAGTCGAACAGGCTTTTTTGTGGGAAGCGGTCAGCTAAACGTGGAAAAATATCACGGTTAATAAACGCATTATGACGCTCTAACTCTTTGGTTAATGGGGTTTCAGGCCAACGTTCAATTTCAGCGGTGATCACACTTTGCTGATAAGGAACGGCTTCAGGCTCTGCATCTAATCCAACAGGAAAAACAGAAATACCCAGCGGTTCACCTGCTTGGCGCAGCATGCGACCTAATTGACCGTTACCAAGGACACAAACCGGTTTCATTACGCTTCCCTCGGATCTGGGTTATTTAATACGTCGTTGGTTTGTGCTTCGCGCCATGCGGATAAGCGATTGAATAGCTCGCTGTCATGATTGGCTAAAATTTGTGCTGCTAGCAGTGCGGCGTTAGCTGAACCCGCTTTCCCAATGGCAAGTGTGCCAACGGGAATGCCTTTTGGCATCTGAACGATAGAATACAGGCTATCGACACCACTTAATGCAGCGCTCTGTACAGGGACACCAAGGACGGGAACCAGCGTTTTTGCGGCTAACATTCCCGGTAAATGGGCGGCACCACCGGCACCCGCGATAATCACATCAAAACCATTTTGTTTAGCATTTTCAGCAAAGGAAAATAGTTTGTCTGGCGTGCGATGTGCGGAAACAATCTCAACATGGAAAGGCAGTTGCAGTTCGGTCAGCACGTCAGCGGCATGCTGCATGGTTGTCCAATCACTTTTAGAACCCATAACAATGGCGATTTTTGCCGCAGATTGAGCAGGAACTTGGGCAGTCATTTGGTGTGATCCCTGTATTGAAAAATATCACCCTAAGGGTGGGAATGTGAATTGCCCCGATCATATCACGGTAATTAGGTAAGGAAAACGTTTGCGTGATTATAAAATAAGCAAACAGTCATACTGACGACCAACAATTTATCTGCGTGTCTTTATCAAGATAGGAATGTTAAAAAGGAAAGAAAATAAGCTCAACGCCGTTTTCGTTGATCACAAAGGCTGAGCCTTCGCTGTGCCATGCGCCTAAAACGCCACGAAAATGAAGTTGACCACCGAGATTAATCTCGTGGATAGCAGGGCGATGCGTATGTCCGTGGATCATCCATTGTGCTTGATGGCGGTTTAAGGCATCAACTACCGCGTCGGAATTGACGTCCATAATGGCTTCGGATTTCATACTGCTGGCATATTGGCTATTGCGACGCATTTTTTGTGCGATGCGGCGGCGAATAAAGAGCGGTAGCAGTAAAAATACCCGTTGGATCCAAGGAGTATGGACCTTTTTACGGTAGTTCTGATAAGCAGCATCGTCGGTGCATAAGGTATCACCGTGCATAATTAAAATACGCTTATCATATAGTTCAAGTAGGGTTTCTTGGGGCAAAATGGTCATGCCGCACTGTTTTGCATAACGTTGACCCAATAAAAAATCGCGATTGCCATGAATAAAATAGCAAGGGATACCGCGTTCACTCAGCTGTTTTAGAGCCTGAGCCACTTGCTGATGCAAGAGGGTATTATCATCGTCGCCAATCCAATAATTGAAAAAGTCACCGAGAATATACAGGCTGTCGGCGTGGATGGCTTGCTGTTCAATAAATGTAAGAAAACCGGCGGTGATCGCCGGTTCATCTTCACTTAAATGCAAATCTGCAATGATATAAGTGGACATAAATTCAGGGATTACTCGCTGACAGTCACTTTTTCAATCACAACATCTTCGCGAGGTACGTCTTGGTGGAAGCCACTGCGACCAGTAGAAACGCCTTTGATTTTGTCAACAACGTCCATACCTTCAACCACTTCAGCAAATACGCAGTAACCCCAACCATCTGGGCGCTCTGAACGGAAGTTTAAGAAGTCATTGTCAGCGACGTTGATAAAGAATTGTGCTGTTGCTGAGTGTGGATCGTTAGTACGAGCCATTGCTAATGTACCGCGGCTGTTTTTCAGTCCGTTATTAGCTTCGTTCTTGATAGGCGCTTTAGTGTCTTTTTGGTTCATGCCTGGCTCAAAACCACCGCCTTGGATCATGAAGCCGTTAATAACACGGTGGAAAATGGTATTATTGTAGAAACCTTCGCGGCAGTAAGTTAAAAAGTTTTCGACAGTGACAGGTGCTTTGTCTGCGAAAGTTTTGATAACGATGTCACCGTGATTGGTATGAAATGTAACCATAATAGCTATCCTGAATAATTGTTTTTTATGCGCTAACTTGCGAAAGCGTTGAGATCAGCAAGTTTATATCACAGATAAAACCTGACTTGAAGCGACAGTGTGTTTGCAAAATAGGTTATCCCATAACAGTGACCTAATAAATCAGGCGATAAAGTCAGGCGCTAACCTTGCTTTCTTCGGGTGATCGCGATTCAATACCGTGCTATTTTCGTAAGGTTGAATCTGGATATTTTATCCTCAACATCGCGATAATCTGATGTATGATAAATATACACGTACTAATAAAATGGAAATAAAAAGATGCTGCAGATTTTCAATACACTGAGTCGTCAAAAAGAAGAATTTAAACCCATCCATGCTGGAAAGATTGGGATGTACGTGTGTGGCATCACCATTTACGATTTGTGTCATATTGGTCACGGTCGTACCTTTGTGGCTTTCGATGCAATTAGCCGCTATTTACGCTATTTAGGCTATGACCTGAATTATGTGCGTAACGTGACAGATATTGATGACAAAATCATTAAACGTGCCGCTGAAAATAATGAAAGCGTGGAAGAATTAACTACGCGCATGTTAGCGGAAATGCATAAAGATTTTGATGCATTAAATATCCTACGTCCAGACAGCGAACCGCGTGCCACTCGCCATATTCATGAAATCATTGAGCTAACTGAAAGCTTGATTGAGCGCGGTCATGCTTATGTTGCTGATAATGGCGATGTGATGTTTGAAGTCAAAACTGATCCAAACTACGGCTTATTATCTCGCCAAGACTTAGACCAACTTCAAGCGGGTGCCCGTGTTGAAGTGGCTGATGTAAAACGTAATCCAATGGACTTCGTTTTATGGAAAATGTCCAAAGAGGGTGAACCAAGCTGGGAATCTCCGTGGGGATTAGGTCGCCCAGGTTGGCATATCGAATGTTCGGCAATGAACAGTAAAGAGTTAGGCAACCATTTTGATATTCATGGCGGCGGCTCTGACTTAATGTTCCCGCATCATGAAAATGAAATTGCGCAATCTACCTGCGCCCATGATGGCCCCTATGTTAATTACTGGATGCATTCCGGTATGGTGATGGTTGATAGAGAAAAAATGTCTAAATCTCTCAACAACTTCTTTACCATCCGTGATGTATTAGAGTACTACGATGCGGAAACTGTACGCTACTTCCTGCTTTCAGGTCACTATCGTAGCCAATTGAACTATACCGAAGAGAACTTAAAGCAAGCGCGTACCGCGTTAGAACGCTTATATACAGCGCTGCGCGGCACAGATAAATCGGCTGTACCAGCAGGCGGCGAAGAGTATAAGAATCGTTTCTGTGAAGCGATGAATGACGACTTCAATACACCAGAAGCTTATTCTGTGTTGTTTGATATGGCGCGTGAATTAAACCGCCTGAAAACTGAAAATATGGATGCAGCGAACGGCATAGCGGCTCAATTACGTGAACTGGCAAAAGTGCTGGGACTGTTAGAGCAAGATCCTGAAACTTTCCTGCAAGCTGGAGCACAAGGCGAAGATGATGCGGAAGTCGCGAAAATCGAAGGGTTGATTAAACAGCGTAATGATGCGCGTCAAAGTAAGGATTGGGCTCTGGCGGATCAGGCACGTGATGCGTTAGCGGCGATGGGGGTTGTGTTGGAGGATTCGTCTGCCGGTACGACATGGCGTCGCAAATAATATTCGCCATATTTCGCGCTGTGGCGTTGTTGGCGTCACTCGGCTACTCGGGTCACATACTCATGTATGCTCCCCGAGATATCCTTGCTAGCCGCCTAGCCACAACACGAACTATTTAGAATATTGTCCTTTATCGTTTTTCACGTAATACCGGTTTGCTTACAATTCGAATAATTTAGAGAATTTAGCTTAACTAGCTTAACTAGCTTAACTAGCTTAACTAGCTTAACTAGCTTAACTAGCTTAACTAGCTTAACTAGCTTAACTAGCTTAACAAATAAGAATAAAACCCACTAAAAAGGATCTATTTTTGGTGGGTTTTTTTATGGCTGCAGCGGCTAAATTTGCAAGCGAGGATGATGACAGTTGTCGATACTACCCAGTGAAATATAGACAGTGGAATTTAACATTGGGTCACCAAAACGGTGAATTCACTCACAATGAAAACATAGATAAGGATAAATATGTTTCCAATAAACGCTAATCGACTAACCGTATCGCCATTGACAGAATTTCCAGTATCATCAAATACAAGCCATCTCCCTGAACGTATTAAGTCTATCCAAAATATCTCCGAACTTAGCCCACATTTGGCTGAAACAACACCCGTCAAAAGAAATAGGTTAAAGCTAAAACTAAAACTAAATATAGGAGTCGCTACTAAAGCTACGGCATTCGATAAATTGGCTGAAAAAACACAGTTACTGGTGAAAAACATTGAATACGATACAGAGAGTAGGGGGCAGAGATATCCCAATATTGGTAGTGCAAAACAGACTCAAATTTCAATACAAAACTCTTGCAAATCTCTTGTCACCTTAGCTGCCAATCGGCTCCAAGTGGGGGGAGAAAATTTAGCCATCCGCTGCCAATACCCCAAAGATAATGACCAAGCCATTGAAAATCATTTGTCTATGCTTATAGCAAACAAAACTCCGATATTAGTTGTCTTAGCATCAAAACAAGAGATTGATAATTCTATCTTGCAAGGAGAGAAGCTCCCACCTTACTTTATGAGTAATCAAAAATATGGCGCCATTGAAGTCACTTTTGAACAAGAAAAAAAGAATTATAAAGTAGAACCTAAAAAAACAAGCACAGGGGCGAACCCGTTGGAATTTAGCCAATATAAAATGGAGATTTCTAATGGTCATAAAAAGCATTCAATCCCTGTGATCCACGTGACTAATTGGAATGATGGGGGAACGGTAACAACGGAGGAGTTAGTTAAATTAAACCAGCTTATTAGAGTCATCAATGAAGGTAGCTTATTTGAACTCTATAAAAATCAAGGAGTAGATATAGAAGGAAGAAATAAACCGCTTCCCGTTATTCATTGCAAAGCTGGCATTGGTCGAACAGGGGTATTAGCGGCATGCATGCAGTGGAGAAAGGCAGGAAATAAACTATCGATGGAAAATATCGTATTAGCATTGCGGGAGACAGGAAGCCCGAATATGGTCCAAAATGAAGCGCAATATCGGCAATTACAAGAATTCACAAATGTGCCATTATCCCCAACAAGAACCATCGGTAAGTGGGCTTTTTGATTGAGTAACAAAAGGTAAGCTGAATAGGGCTCAGCTTACCTCTATCAAGTATGCAGTGAGAACTACTCTTGTACCTTGATTTGTTCGCTTCCCATAGAAACGACTTTGCCTGCGACAATTTTGCAGCGTTTGCGTGTTTCAACAACACCATCAACTTGCACTAAGCCATCAGCAATCATTGATTTTGCCATCGCGCCACTTTCTGCCCAACCTTCAATTTTTAGCAGGTCGCATAACTCGATATGGGGATGACCATCAAGATGAAAAATATCCATTGTGACTCCAAATTACATTAAATATCGTGGTACTCTTCGCACGCCTGTAGCGTGTTTTGAATCAGTGTAGCCACGGTCATTGGCCCAACACCGCCCGGAACTGGCGTGATCCATGCAGCGCGTTTTGACGCTTCATCGAAATCAACATCTCCAGTCACTTTGCCATTTTCTAAGCGGTTAATACCGACATCGATAACGATAGCGCCCGGTTTGATCCATTCGCCTGGAATAAAGTTAGGTTTACCTACAGCCACGACTAGTAAATCCGCATTACGGACATGCTGTTCGAGATCTTTGGTAAAGCGATGAGTAACGGTGGTGGTGCAGCCCGCTAATAATAATTCAAGGCTCATCGGACGACCAACAATATTTGATGCGCCAATGATAACGGCGTTTAAACCATAAGTATTAATGTCATAACGCTCAAGTAAGGTAACAATCCCTCTTGGGGTGCAAGGACGCAGGCGAGGCGCACGTTGGCATAAACGACCGACGTTATAAGGGTGAAAACCATCGACGTCTTTATCGGGATGAATGCGTTCAATCACTTTGACGTTATCAATGCCAGCAGGTAATGGTAACTGAACTAAGATGCCATCAATTTCATTATCTTGGTTAAGGTCATCAATAAGCTTGAGCAGTTCAGCTTCAGTTGTCGTGTCTGGTAAATCATAGGAGCGAGAAATAAAGCCAACTTCTTCGCAAGCACGTCGCTTACTGCCAACATAAATTTGAGAAGCGGGGTTAGCGCCTACGAGAATAACGGCAAGCCCGGGAGCTCGTTTACCATTGGCAATACGAGTTTGTACTTTTTGAGCAACTTCCTGTCTAATTGCTTGCGCAATCGTTTTCCCATCAATAATTTTTGCTAACATCTGTAACTTAATCCATATATGAGACACGGGGGATGCCTCTATTTTGTCAGAACTTGCTAGTAATGTCAGGTCTATCTGATAGATAAAGTAAGCATATCGTTATTTAAGTAGTGAAAAGCCATTGACTCGGCGCTCAGCAACCGTATAATTCAACGCCATCAGCCAGATAGGCTGTCTGCGCACACAATGCGCCCTTAGCTCAGTTGGATAGAGCAACGGCCTTCTAAGCCGTAGGTCACAGGTTCGAATCCTGTAGGGCGTACCATTCTCAAGCAAGCGCATATCAATAGACATCACAGGATGTCTTTTTTTATGCCTGAAATTCAGAAATTCATCGCAAATCCGCAGCATAACACTTCAGAATCGACCCACTCAATTAAGAAACTGGACCTTCAGAAATGAGTGTGACAATCCACTTTTTGTTAACTAACTCAGCTTTATACATATTGGTCTGCGCACTCAGGTTTCCTTCATAATAACCTCCGCGAATAGTACAGTTTTGTGATGTGTGGCATTGGGGGTTATCAACAAAAAAGGCAATTGCCTTCTTTCCATTTGATTTAACTAAAGAGCTTTGTTCAATATGACAAACTGAGTTCGGCTGAATAGAGATTGCTGTTGGATGTACGATGCCTCTTAATAGTTGCTGATTCGGGTCTTTGATTCCTTCTGGAGTTTTAATACCAAGACAATAAGTTGATATATTTTTTGGACTTGCCGTGAGATTATTTTTAATAACCTCATTGAAGGTTGCAATTTGAACTTGCTCATCAATTGAAGCTTGGCTAACTATAGTTGAACACCCTGAACTCATAAATACCCCGAAATAGAGTAATGATATTCCTAATTTTTTATACATTGATAATATTCCTATGTTTAGATGTTTATATTCAAAATTATACATCGAAAAATGATGGGAAATTCCTATCATAGTGAGAAGATACGCGAATTTTTATTAATTAAATAGCATAGATAAGATGGTTTTCTTAATTTTTATTTTGTAATTATTATAATTAATCAATGTTTGAGTTATATAACAATTTAAATGTTCATTCTTGATTTTTATTTTTTATTTCTAAAATATAAATTACAAGTGAGCGTAGTAATATTTTTATCCTTCATCAATTTTTTATCTAAAAACTCAAAGTAATTCCATTTTATTTAATTTCAAATTGTAACAAAATAATAATAATACAAGTGCCAGGAGTTATTTTTATACCTTTTTAAAATACTCCACTATGTGGTTATTTTCTTAACTTGCTGATATTTTTTATTTATTAGAATTGAACTTAATCATAATTCGATATAATTTTAAAAAATAATAGTTTATGGCTATTAAATTTTAAAATATCAATTGGTATTAACGTGTTTACAGGAATGTAGGATTAAATTTATATTTCAACCCACATTAAGAGTTAGCTTTCTTTGATATTAGATTTATCTCTGCCTTTAAAGGGATTTAATTTTTTAGCCATAATGATTAATCTAAGCATTGAGTGAGTAAATTTTAGGTTTAATTATGAATATAAATAATGATTCTTTACGCAAAGATATTGGTAATTTTATTAAAAATGCCAGAAAAGATAAATCCCTGACTGGAACTCAGCTAGGTGGTCTATTAAACGTAAGTCAACAACAAATATCTCGATATGAGCGGGGTAAAACAAGCCTGTCGATAGATTCTTTATCAGCAATCTTGACTATATTAGAAAAGGATTGGTCAGACCTTTTTCAAAAAGTTATGGTTAATTATTCAAATGGTAAAACTGATGAATACAGTATTAATAACGATTTAATTATCTAAAAATATAAAATTAACTTTAACTCCGCAAATAAGTAATTCTAATTTAATCAGATATTTTTCTGATTAATTAAGATCTCTGCAATTGCTTAGATCTTAATTAGGAAGCCCAAAGCTGTTGCATCATGGAAGATGTATTTAATTATTGGTTTTATTTAGTCAATCAAATGAGTCAGCCTCTTCACTATTTTGGTGACAGGGAATTCGTTTAAATGTTTATCAGAAAGGAAATGAAATGAAATTAACTCAATTAGCATTAGCATGTGTATTTGCAGCATCTGTAGTTCCAGTTAGCTCACTGGCTGTCAATGCAAGCAATAACGGTACTGTTACGTTTCAAGGTACTGTTGTAGAAACACCATGTAACATAGAGCAAGAGTCACTGAAACAAACGGTTGATTTTGGTCAGTTATCCAAAAAATCTTTAGAGTCAGGTCAACCAGCTGAAGCAAAATTTGATCTTAAGTTTACTGGTTGTGACTTAGAAGGCTATGGTGAAGCTCCTGGCAACGGTGGTGGTGAAACTCGCGCACTAAAATCAATGATGATGACGTTCACAGGTCAAAATTATGTGGGTACTGCGGGTGATCAAATGCTGCAAACCTCTACAGGCAATGTGAATAACTTAGGTATTGCTATCGAAGGCTTCAAATTTGGTGAAGCTAAAGATGTTATCGGTTCTATGATCAACCCAATCGGCGATAACGTTCTGAACTTTACTGCATTAGCAAAAGCTGTTGATAAAACTAAACCTGTTGGAGAAGGTAAATTCGAAGCTATTTCCAACTTCCGTATTACTTACCAATAAGTCTTTAAGTCGCCGCCAGGTTTCTGGCGGCATTTAAATGGTTACGGGAGATAGCAACATGTCGAAATATCAATATGTTTTTTCTTATATTCCCAAAATATTGATGGGTTTGATTTGCGGCTATTCGATAAGTGTGCACGCTGGACAAGTTGGTTCTCGGCATCAAGGGGCGACGGAATTAGTGGGAAGAGTCGTATCTACCCCTTGTTCTATTGTGATGAAAAATCGTTATCAAACGGTTGATTTCTCTTCATTAACCTTGACAATGCTGTCGACACAAGCACAACGAAACCAAAAAATTCAACCCTTTGAAATAGAACTTCGTGATTGCGGTAGCCTCTATTCTTCTTTAGACAGTAAGACGTGGTTAATCCGTTTTGAAGGACAGCATGTCGAAAATATGAATATATTTTCTTTGCGAGGTGCTTCCCAAGGATTAGGCATTTCAGTACTGGATAAATCAATGAATATATTGATACCAAGTCATAGTTATCCTTTATTAAATAATGAATTACAAAAAGACAAATTGGGTAATTCGTTATTATTGAATTATTTTTTAAGGCTAGAATTAACGGGGAAACCGATTCAAGCAGGAAGTTATAAAGGGCTGATCCGTTTTTTTATTGATTATAAATAAAATAATGAACTCCATATTCAAAAATAAATATTGGAGACGATCTTCTATTGTTTTGGGGTGAAAAAAGCATGACATTCAAACCTAGCATGATTAGACAAGCTATTTTATTAGCCATAAGTTGCTCTGTCTGGAACGCTTATGCATCGGAGTTTAATACAGATGTATTAGATGCTGAGGATATTGAAAATGTCGATATGAGCCAATTTGCTGTAGCAGGTTATGTATTACCTGGTAAATATACGTTAACCATTTTTGTTAATGGGCAGCGATTGGGTGCACCCCGAGAAATAACAGTATTTGAACAAGATAAAAATTCAGAAGCAGCCTCTCAGGAAATTTGTATTCCTGCGGATATGATAGATTTAATTGGTTTAAAAGAATCTGAAATCGATAAAGTTAAAATAACCCATGATGGGCAATGTTTAGATTTATCGGGATTAACCGGCGTTCAAACAAAAATAGAACTCTCCTCATTATCATTAAAAATAACCATACCTCAATCTTGGATGGAATATAACGATCCGAATTGGGTTCCTCCTGCGTTATGGGAAGAGGGGATTAATGGGGCATTTATTGATTATTCTGCCAATGCCTCTGTGACAGATGAAAATGATGGTGGAAAACGAACTTATTTATCAACAAACGGTATTGCCGGTGTCAACCTGGGAGCATGGCGTTTTCGTGCAGATTACAGTGCTAATTATCAAAAACAACAAAATGGCAGTAATACACAAGAATTTCATCAGTTTGATTTCAATCGATTATATGCATTTACATCATTAAAAAAATTAGCCGCTATTTTAACGATTGGTGAAAATTACTTTTATTCGAATTTATTTGAAGCGTGGCAATACACGGGAATGTCATTAGAAAGTGATGACAGAATGCTACCACCTAAATTAGTGGGCTATGCGCCAGAAATTATTGGTGTTGCCAATACCAATGCGATTGTCACTGTTCGCAGTCAAAACCGCGTTATTTTAGAAACAACCGTTCCTGCGGGGCCATTCCGAATTCAAGATTTGGAAAGCGGTATAAGCGGGGTTTTAGATGTCACTATTCGCGAAGAAAATGGAGAAGAAAGAAAATTCAGTGTAAACACGGCATCTCTACCATATTTGACTCGACCAGGACGACTAAATTATAAATTTGCAACGGGTAAGACACGTTATAATAACCATGACATGACAGGCAACCCTGTTATGAGTGGTGAACTTTCCTATGGCTTATCAAATGCTTGGTCATTATTTGGTGGAGCTCAGTTAAGTGAGGATTATAAAACTGTTGCGATTGGTATTGGTCGAGACTTATTTGCTTTTGGTGCACTCTCTTTCGATATTACGCAATCTATTTCTAATTTTAGGGAGCAAAAATTACAAGGACGTTCATACCGACTCAGTTATTCAAAATCATTTGATGAGTTGCGTACGGATGTGACCTTTGCGGGTTATCGTTTTGCAGATGAAAATTACCGCACACTCACGCAATTTATGGATCAAGAACGTACGGGATATGCGGGTCGATCGCCAAAAGAAAACTATCAAATCTATTTAAATAAATATTTTGATGATTTTAGTTTGTCGCTGAATTATCAGTACAGCACCTATTGGCAAGATAAGCCTCAAATGCAATATGGCTTATATGCCAGTACAGGCATTAGTATTCCCAGTTTATCGCAGCAGGATGTAAACCTTTCGATTTCAGCTACCCGAACTGAACGTGACAGCGGTTATACCGATGACGCAATTAACGTATATGTCAATATTCCATTTTATAATGGTCATAGCGTGACGATGTCAGAAAGCTATTCTGGCTACAAGGGTGGAAATAATTATAACCATAACATTGGCTATAGTGGGTACAGCGATCGTGATAATTACAGCCTAAATGTTGGCTATAATCACGGTAAAAACATCGACGCTCAATCGAGTATTAGTGGTTATTATTCTCGCGATTTGTCACAAGCAACTGTGTCTGCGAATGCGAGCTATGTTCCACAACAATATCGTAGCTTTGGTGCATCTATTAGCAGTGGAATAACGACAACGGCTCACGGAATTGCACTGCACCAGAGCACTTATGGAGATACACGATTATTAATTGAAACACCAAATGTGAGTGGTGTGCCATTGGACAGTGGTGTGATTAAAACGAATGGTCAAGGATTGGCTATTATCCCCAATATTAGTAGTTACCGTAAATCTACTGCATCAATAAATACCAGCAAGTTGCCTGATGATATAGAGGCTCTAGCACCGTCAACAGATATTACGTTAACAAAGGGTGCCATTGGTTATCGCAGTTTATCGGTAATGAAAGGGCAAAAACTATTTGCGATCCTTTCACTGAGTAATAACAAAAAACCGCCTTTTGGTGCCAGTGTACGTAATGCGGATAACCGTGAACTGGGTATTGTGGGTGAAGATGGTGTGACTTGGCTTGTCGGTATTTCGCCTAATGAAAAACTTTCTGTTTATTGGGGCGGTAATAAAGAATGCGAGTTAAATTTACCTGAAAAATTGGATACAACATCAAGTATGTTGTTATTACCGTGCACATAATTTTCTGTTACTTAATTAAATTAAGTAACAGAAAAGAAATTTAGATTATTTTGTTTATGAGGTTAAGTATGTTTAGTTTAGATATGCGTAAAATTATAGTATCAACATTATTCACGGCATTTTCGATGGCATCTTTTAGCGCACATAGCGCAGTAACATTAGACAGAACACGCATTATTTTTCCTGGTAGTGAAAAGTCCGTTAATGTCACCATTACCAATGGTAACCCTGAAGAAGCGTATTTAGCACAAAGCTGGATTGAAGATTTAAATGGGAATAAATTAACCAAAGGCGCTATTTTAGCGACGCCTCCTTTACAGCGTTTAGAACCCAATAGTAATAGCTTAGTGCGTTTAAGTGTAACGCCAGAATTAAGTAAGTTACCTCAAGATAAAGAATCGATATTTTATTTTAATTTACGGGAAGTTCCCCCTAAATCTGCAGATGGGAATACCTTACAAATCGCATTACAGTCCCGTGTGAAATTATTTTATCGCCCACAAAGTATTTTATCGGAATCAGAAACTAAATGGGCGCATAAAGTGACATTAACTAAAATTTCATCGGGGTATCGTTTAAATAATACCACGCCTTTTCATATGACTGTGATTGGTTTTGGTAATAGCAAAGAGCAGGCAGAATCTAATCCATTTGAGGTGTTTATGGTGGCACCTAAGTCGACACAAGATATTCCATCTTCAGCACTAGCTACACCCTATTTAACCTATATTAATGATTACGGTGGTAAGCCAACCATGTCATTTAGTTGCAAAGGGGATACCTGCACGGTTACAGGCGAATAGTTACCCACTTATTAATATGAATGCAGCAGGAAAATGAAATGGATACAAAAAAACTGATGTGGTCATTATTGTTTATGCTTAGTGGTATTGTGAGCTTTTATTCAATAGCGAAAACGCCTGTTGCAACAACGCCTGTTAATGAGCCTGATTATGAATTATCTCATGAAGGACTCATTCAAGTTAATGCGACATTATTCAGTGCGCCTTGCGATATTGATGTGTCAAAGAAAAACATTGTCACATTAACAGGCTGTGGGACAGGCTCAGCCTATAAAACACAATTGAAGTTATCTCATACGGCAAATACTCCCGCCAATTTAAGATTCTATGATTATAACGGAAAACAGTTTTCATCCAGTTATTCTCTTCATTTATTAGATGGTGATAATTCCATTCAAACACCATTACTCATGGGGGATGATTCACTGAGATTAGAGGTGAGTTATGAATAAAATAATAAAAAAGATATTTTTATTCCTTTTTTTCTTAGGTAAGCCATTTTTTGTCTTTGCTGCAGACTCCCTGAGCATTGATTTTAGCGGTGAATTGGTGAGTACGGCATGTACGGTTACGTCCGAGTCTGTGAATAAGGAAGTGACATTAGAAAATTTACGCTGGCAATATATTAATGAAAATACGATGAGCGAATCGACAGAGTTTTCGATAGGGATAGAAAATTGCAGTGCAACCGACTTACAAAAAAATATTGAATTAACATGGAAAAGTAATCAGTTAGTCAGTGTTAATGGTGAAAACTTCTTAACTACTCAGGGCAGTAGCGGTGTTTTGTTGGGGATCCATGACAAGGATGATAAACCGATTGTTTGGAATAAGGCGTTCACGTTAGGTGCGGTATCCGTTGTTGAAGATGAACAGCAGTTTGATTTTAGTGTATTTGCGCGTAAACCTATCAATGGGGAAGCCAATGCAGGGAGTTTTTCAGGGGTAGTCACCTTTAATGTGGAATATAAATAATGAATATATTCAATAAGCTAAAATTATTTTCAACAATATGGGTTACATTTATTCCATTACTCACTAAAGCGGATGTGTTGGTCGATGTGACAGCGACCATGGTAGCGCCTGCGTGTAATATTCGCAGTGAAAATGCCAGTGCCCCTTTACTGATTGATTTTGGCACATTGAATGTGGAGTTATTAACGCAATCTCCACCAGTTACAAAATTTTCGTTATATATTACCGAGTGCGATCTGACGAAAACGCTTGCAGCGGTGCTGAATCCTAAAAACATGAACACCATTACCTATGATGGGCGAGGTATTCTCGGAACGAGTACAACAGGGCTGGGCATTGACTTTAGTGAAGTGACGGGAGGAAAAAATCGATTATTAGAATTCAATAAAAAAATGCAAATTTATCCCGAAAAAATCAATAGCACAACATCAAAAATAGATTTACAAACAAAATTGGTATCAACCGTACCCGTTAATGCGCTGACGTTGGGAAAATATAACTCATCAATGATTATTTCAATAGTATATAATTAATAGGACATATTTTATGAGAGTACTGACATTTAAACATTCACTTACCTTTAATCTTATATTATCTGTCCTATTATTTTCGATAGGTGCGTATTCTTATGGTGATTATTCTCCTCAAATAATAAATCCTGCAGATGGATATAAAATTAAACTATATGCCTATTCAGCTATTGCCCAAACGCCCATTATAGGTTCGGATGGAAAATCGTATTATAAAGTGGGAAATGATATTGCTATCAATAGCAACGCAGCATCGAACTCTGGGTATGTTAAATGCGTAGGGAAGGTATGGGGAACGTCGGGATACCAACATATATCGTATAAGAATGCATATCATCGGCTTTTTAATTATGTACCACCTGCCGGTTTTACTTTCAATAATCGCCCTGTTTACCGAATTAACAGTAATGTGGTCATGACTGTACAAAGTAACATAAGCAACTGGGCCAATATACCCGGAGGGGCATGCGCTGATTTAGAAACATCAAGTTCTATGGATGTTTCTTTATTTGAAGTACAATTTCCCATCACTTTTACATTTTACATTAATGAAAAAATCATTGATGGACAAATTATGATTGCCGCGATGGATTTGGCTGGGTATGTGCGTGCTTTTGTACAACCATTAGCTCAACCTACTTTTAATTCTTGGCATATTAATGAAGCAACAGCTCCCATTCGATTAGAAGCGTCTCAGTTAAATGTGAACTCTTCCTGTACAACCTCAACCAGCACAGGGCAAGTAGGGACTGTTAATTTGCGTCATGGACAGCTAAATAGCATGAAGTATGACAGTAAAGTAACTGAAAAAGTTAATTATACCTGTAAATTTTCAACATTAACCAAAGTGCGATTACGATTAGATTATGCTCAAGATGGTGACCCGCAAAAACGGCTTCCACTAGTAAACAAAGTCACGAAGGAAAAAATTTACACAACTTTGATGATGACGGATGACACGACAGGGCAATCCGGATTAGACATGAATGTTGATATTCAAAATCTGAAAACAATTTCAATTAGTAGCCATTTACAGGGTACTAATGCACCCGCAGGAGATTATCAAGGGTCTGCTTGGTTAATTGCGACATTTCTTTAAGTCAATATGCAGATTTTGAAACTGTTGGAGTTTTCTTCGAAATTCATACTTTTTGTCGTGTGTCTTTCACTACCCTTCATTGCTCATATCACCGCAGACGACTTTACTATTTTATCAAAATAAATAGTTTCTTATTAATTTATCAATCTTAAAAGGCGATTAATATGGCCTTAAAAGTGGCAGTGATTATTGCCGGCGGCAGTGGATTAGGTGCAGCCGCCGCAATCCAATTAGCGAATGATGGATATAAAGTGGCTATTTTATCTTCCTCTGGCAAAGGGGAAAAATTAGCAAAAGAGCTAGGAGGAATAGGTCTGACAGGATCTAATCAATCCAATGATGATATCGCGCAACTAGTTGATAAGGTACTTCAGCGGTGGGGAAGAGTCGATGTGTTAGTGAACAGCGGTGCACATGGTCCTCGAGGGCATATTCTTGAATTAACGGATGAGCAATGGCATACCGGAATGGATGTTTATTTAATGAATGTGATCCGCCCAGTGCGGATTGTTGCGCCTATTATGGAAAAACAAAAATCTGGCTCGATTATCAATTTTTCATCCATTGCGGCTATTGAACCAATACTCGGTTTCCCTGCCTCTGCGGTATTTAGAGCAGGGCTCTCTGCATATACCAAGATATTTGCTCAAACCTATGCATCGTCAAATGTGCGTATGAATAATATTTTATGTGGTTGGATTGATTCATTACCTATTTCAGATGAGAGATTGAATGAAATCCCAATGCAACGTTATGGCAAAACTCAGGAAATCACCTCTACCATTGCATTTTTAGCCTCCGACAATGCCGCCTATATTACAGGGCAAAATTTACGTGTTGATGGTGGCTTATCAAAGTCTATTTAGATGATTTATTCCTGTGATTTATTCAGAATTGAACAGCCTAAAATAGTTATTTTAGGCTTTCTAGCTTAGAGGTATACATGAAATTAAATGTCTTGGGTTATCTTTGTGTATTTTTTGTGAGTAAGGTGATCGCGAATGAGGTTTGTATACCCGAAGATATTTGTACATTCATTAGTAGCAATGATAAAGAACTTACTATTACTTGTGATAAAATCATCGATTATCAATTGATTACATTTATTAGGTCAAGTGATGAAATTGAAATCACCCTTGACCCTCAGTTAAATTTGTCTGAAATAGTTAAAAATAAAGGTAACGAAGAGTTTTTTTGCAACCCTATGTTTTTGGTCGACAACTTAATCGTATTGGTCTAAGAAATATCATATTGAATAAATTAACGCTTTCATTATATAGAGATGAGCAGGTATTTTCATCGAAGGATTTAATTAACTGCATTGATGAGTTGAAGAAAGTGTATTAAGAGCTATCTAGAAAATACAATATCCCTATACATAGAATGAGGATAGGGATATTTCAATTCACTTATTGACGAACATAATGCCCACCAACAGAGTGCACCGTGATATTGTTACCCTGTATAGAGTAAATAACGCGATGTTCTTGAGTTAATCTAATAGAAAAGGTATTTCCTCGTAGTCTTTCTGGATTGGTATCACCTACGTGCTCAGCGGCTGTTCTAGGATTATATCCATAGTTTGCGATAAGACGACGCCACTCGTTGTATTTTCTCATTGCAGAAGGTGGAACGGGTATATGCCCATTCCTATTATATCTTGCTCTCTGTTCACTATCATCAAAGTTATAGTATGACATTATCACTCTCCTTTCTTTAATATCAAAAATACCAAAGATCTTCAAAATTTGGCTTGAGAACTGCATTTGACTTAAGTTATATTTTTTTTTAATTATAAACTAATTAAATGGGAAAAGTATTTTTATTTTCTCAAAAACTCCTTTGATGTTATCGTTCTTACCAGAGGTTTAAATAACTTTTAAAATAATCCATCAGGAGGGTATTTAATTATTTGGTAGTACAATTTTTCATCATAAAATATACATTGTTTTTTTTAAATTTAATATAGAGATCATTTTAAAGCATAGAATCTTTTATAGGTTAATTTATCACTAGATAGCTAATTACCTTATAGGATCAATAGGATACTAATAAGTACGTAAATTTATTGAATTTCTTAATAAATTTAATATAGTGTTATTTCTTTTGATTAGACATTGATAATGAGATGAGCATCGAAAAAAGACGGTTACTGTTTTTAGTAAATGATACTTTAGAGTTTGATCCCGAAAAAAAAATACTAAAACGGGTGGATGATAATTCATTTTCTGAAATTAAGCTAAATACACCAGCTAGCGAATGTTTATACTTAATTCTTTCCAGAGGTAACCAAATTATCCCACAGGATGAATTTTTCAAGACAGTTTGGGAATCAAATGGCGAATATGTCAGTTTGAATACGCTTTATCAAAATATTTCAATTTTGAGGAAAGGCTTGAAAGAACTGGGAATTGTTGACGAAATCATCACAACGGTTGCTAAAAAGGGATTTAAACTACATTCCGATGTTCGAGTTTCTATTCGAGAAAAAAAATCTGAAACTTCATCTGAAACCAGTCATAACAATAAAAATGAAAGGCAATATCGAATTTCAAGTGGAACATTGGGCCTGATAGCTCTTTCTCTTGTTTTAATTGGTCTAGTCATCATGATCTTTTATCAATCAATACGGTACTTTGCATATAGCCCGAAAGAGGTTGATTATGGCTATACAGAGACCGCTATGGTGGATGGTTGTCATATTTATACTTTTAATGTTAACCGTAAGAAGAAAGAGTTGGATATAAACGTTATAAAGCGACTCATTGAAGAATACCCAATTAACTGTTCAATAAATGGTCACTTATATGTCAATTGGCAAGAGTACAGTAATTACTATTCAGTGATCACCTGCAATAAACCAGTGACACCTGATAGTATTGTTGATTGCAACACTATTTTTTATGAAGGCTAATATGAACAAAAAGATGATATCAGTAGTATTGATTTCTTTTGTGATAATTTCTATTTTTATATTAGGCTTTTTTGTTATTAAAAATATTCAATATAGCGATGATGTTATTTATTGTAATGGTGGTTTTGATATGAAGCTAAAAGAGGGAGCATCGAAAGGTCATATTTTAATTGAGATTCGTAGCGATAAAACAGGGTTTGTTGTTTATCGAGGAAGTTATAAGAATAAAGATAAGGAAGTTAAGTTTAACCGGAAGATCTTTTTTTCTTATACAAATATCGCCGAATCATATGTTTTTAAATCTGAGGGAATTGTCGATTTCGGTGACACACTGATGGGAGAGATTAATGATGAGCATTATCATTTGCTGCCCGCTTTTTATAAGAAAAAAGATGAGTATTATCCCGTCGACGTTCGAAAAATGAGTGAAAATGCCTATTTTTTGTATGATTCAATGACATTAACTTACTGCTCGATTTAAGCTATTTATTTAAATTTTTTTAAAATAAAAGTATAAAGTTTGGTTAAACTCTATCATTTTTAGTATTGTTTTTTGACACTTCAATTAATGCCAGTAATTACATAATCTGTATTTTTAGTTTTATATCCTTTAAAAAAGATTCGTTTGATATAAAAACATTAAATCATAAGATTTTTCAGTAAAAAAACCTGATGTGATTTGTTGAGGATAAATCATTAGCCCAAACCTGTTTTATGGGTAGAATTCACTCGCTCAGTAAGTATCTTCTGAGGCATGTAAAGACAAACATGCACGATATACTAAGTTGAAATTTAATTTGAACATAAAGGGTGAAATAGATGAGTAACGATAACTATAAAAGTAAGGTTTTATTAGTCATGGGCGATGAGATAAAAAAAGTTAGAAAAAAGAAAAAACTAACAGGAACTCAATTGGCATCATTAATTGATGTTTCTCAACAGCAAATATCTCGCTATGAGAGAGGTTGTGATAATATGAAAGTGAACACACTTCTAAATATATTATCAACGCTAGATATTTCACCCAATGACTATATGAAAAATGTATTTGAAGACACAAGATTATCCGACATGTAATGTTATCATGAGTTGTTAACTTATGGACTATTTATTGATTTTTAGCCATGTTTTAATGGATGAAATTTTTATACTAGATAATTTGTTTTATTTCTTTGGTATTTTTCTGGTTTTCTTTATTTTGAAACTTTGGCTATTCTAACTATATTTTAAATATATTTATTATTAATGTAATATATCTATATTTTAAGCCTATATTACCAAGAGAGTCATAAAATATGAACTGTCTATAAACCCCTTTATTGTTTAATAAAGGGGTTGATTGATATTTAATCAGTGGCGAGTGATTATTTTAATGGAATAGATACCGAGCTTTGTTTAAATCCAAAGCGACTGAGTGGGGTGATTTTTAGAGATGTAGGCTTTGATTTTATTGCAATGCGTTTCTCTTCACCAGCCATGAGAAAGTAATTTTCGATGGTTACTGTCTCATTATTTGGGAGTAATTCTAGCTGAGGTGATAAACGAACCACATGTTTACTGGTATTTTTTAAAACTAAATGACTACCATCAACATGTGCGGAAAGACCTTTCCAAGGTGTGGCATCAACAGCGACGGCTGCTGGTTGAATGATCATGGCAATGCTTTGCCTTACGGGCATTCTGGCACTGTTATCTGCAGATTGTCCGACACCTTCAAATGATGCTTTTAGCATCACTTCTTGGGTTAGTGGCTCTCCTTTTTTCAAGACAAAATTAATCTGCTGGCTTTGTCCTCCATCAATTCGTGTGATTGGTGGTGATATTAATATTTGCTTACTGTGCTGGTTTTTATCAAGATCAGTGATTTTAGTGGCTAATAATAAGGGCTCATTACCAATATTTTTAATTGTAAAGGTAGAGCGACCTTCAGACTCATTGAGAATTACTGTCATGGTTTCCAACTGAAAAGAAGCTTGGGCAGGCATTAGGTAACCTATCCATAAAGCAGAAATAGCTACGTAGTTTTTTATATCGAACCAACGGGATACGTTGGGGAGTTTGATGCTGTTGTTAATCATAATGTTTTATATATCCATAAGTTTAAAAATAGATGAACTCACTGAGTTTTCATGATTACTGATTATCTTGGGTGGTTACCTCTTGATTTGTTGAGGATACTTCCATACATAAAGCCTCCCGTTCTTCATACAAAACATCCGGTAGAAAAGCCTCGGGTGTTTGATAGCTGAGTTGACATTCAGGAAGGTTTATACGACGTATGGTGAGTGGTTTGCCTATATCATCATTCACTAACATGACGTTGCCATCGCCAATTAATGTCCCGATCAATGAGCCATCTGTGCGATGAACTGAGGCGCCTACAGGTAATGTAGCGCCATTTTTATCTCGCACGGTTAGCAGTAACTGCTTGACGATACTCGCTTGAAAACGCTGCGTTTTAACGCTTCCCCGAGCTAATTTGAATTCTGCGCTGGTGCTATTTAAACGTAAGTTTAGAGGAAGCTTTTGGGTATTAATAATCGCTTCTTGAAGCTGATAGGGTTGAACGGAAGTCAGTAATGCATCACCAGCAAAGTCAGTGATTCCATCCCCCCCGTACCGGAGACGTGAACACCAGGTTGCCCTGGGATCCTGACAATGGCTAACGTATCACCAGCCAGATTAGGGGAGGTAACCCAAATATTATTGGCGATCCCCATTGTTCCTGAAGATGACAACATCATTGATTTATTACCATTACCGCTATGTGATAGCCCCGCGGTTAAATGGCTGTAGGGTGTATTTCCACTAAGACTTCCACTAATATCGTGAATACCATTACTATCACGAGCTATATCAAGGGAGCTATATAACTGGGAACCTAAATTACCTTGCCAACTACTTCCTATCGTTGGAGAGAGATTTCGTTGTTGCTGTAATCGACTATTACTGCTGCCTCCCCATAAAGGAAATGAAATTCCAGCATAAATCGTTTTATTACCATTATCAGACCACTGCATATTCAAACTGAGAGTTGTTGAACCAAAACGTCGACCAAAAGCTAACGTTTGAGCATGATCGCGGGGAGCGTTGCCATAATATTGATTTATAGATTGGCTATAAGAAATTGCACCGAGAGCCATCGTACTCCATGAAATGGAAATACTGTGACTTTGTTGCACTTGATTTCGATTGCTGTTTAATGAAGTCTCCATAACCGCATCATCAATGGTTTGATGGTTTTTTGAACGATAATGAGTAGCTAGTGCTAAGGATAGATTATTGGTTAAGGATAGCTGTCCTTGAAGGTTGGCTTGAATACCATTTTGCTTACCTTTGGCATAGTTAATATCGCCTGAAAGCCAATGCCCTGAACTTGAGTTAGTTTCTCCTCGAAGCCCAAAATTTTGGTAGTTTCTACTTAATAACCCTCCAAAAGTAATACGTTTTCCTTGCATTGGGCTTAAGGCAATTTCGCCCAACATGAGAATAGGAAGTTTGTTTATGCCTGTTGACATATAAGGACGATAACGTCCCGCACCAATTTGATAGGTTGTTGCTTCGCTGTTACTCGCACCTATAGATGGTGTGACGACTATTTTTTGCTGTTGACCATCACTTTGGGTAATCGTGATTTCTGCTTCTACTCCACCAACAGCTTGCCCTAGATTGGTTAGTGAAAAAGGTCCTGCGGGGAGTAGGGTGCGATAAACCACATTACCGTATTGTTTTACCTCAACAGTTGCTTGGCTTTGAACCATCCCCTGAACTGGAATAGCCAACCTAGCGGTATCACGCATACTCGAATTACTATAAATTTGTGCTCCAGTTAGTGGTACTCCACCATTGATAGAGCCTAAAGCACCAAACTCACCGATTTGTACTGATGAAGATAGTGAGGCAAGGTCTCGTGTACCAGAGGTTTCTTGTATTGCTAAGCGTGAGCTGGACTCATCCTTTGAATAATAGCTTCTGTTGCGTATTACCCAATTTTCGATATTGATTGCAGGTTCTAAGGTCGCTTGTAGGGTATTTTGTTGACCATAATGTCCACGAACTTGATTGTGGAATACATCATAGTTGAGTAATGCTGCATACCCTTCTGAGCTATTTCCTTGACGTTTTTCAGTATCAAATGCTTGTTCTGGTAGGGTGAGGTAAACACTAAATGTTCCGGGATTTAGCGTTTCTATGGCTTCAGGCCATAGCTGTGTTATTTGGGTACATTCAGATAACGGGATATCGGTTTTTAAATTAAGTGTATTTAAAAGTTGTTCATCAGCACACAGTTCACCATTAGCACCAAAACGAGCATCAGTGTGATAGCTATCTGCAGCATTAATTTCGATATTGATAGGGTAGAGACCCGGTAGAAATCGTGATTCATTAAAAAAATTAGCAATATCAGCGCTATAGCCTAAATTAGCGAGTGTTTTGATATCAAACCCATCCGCTGCGATTAAGGGACTATTAAAAAATAGTGTGCCAATAAGCCAGATAGTATATTTCTGGGGAACTTTATGAGCATTGATTTTAATAAAGAGGAGAAGTTTTCTTCTCCTCTTTATGCGAGTTAGATTCATTACTTTAGCAACCTAAAACCTGATCCCAATAAGACATGTTCTTCAAGATAAAACCATTCATAGGTTGTTCGGTACCTATTGATTGCAACATGAGCAACTGCATTGCTTTGTTATTTAATAACAATGTATTGCTCCTAGATGATTTTCTTGTGGATCAGTTTTTATTTTGTAGTTGTGTAATCCTTATAGACCAAATGCAAAGTTTAAGGTCATTGAACCATCAATCTTTGCAGAATCAGTCACAGGACCGCCCATTATTGAAGAAGAAGCTAATACGGGCTCAACACTTAACAATGTGGAGAAATTCAAACCGCTTTGTTGCTGATTATTTGTAGAAGCCCAGCCCATTCGGCTGCCTTTTGCAAGAAATGTGGTAGGTAAAGCTGAGAAGCTAGAGTTTGAAGTTGTGGTGTAGACGTTAGAATTTTTTCCATCAACAGTTGCTATTTTCATCGAAACACGATAATAACCAATTTTCCCTGTATTATTTACATAACCCAAACCAAAATATTCATTGCCAGAGATACTCGCAGTGCCTTCACGGTTATCTGTCACGCTAAAGCTTAAAAAGGTTTCAGCGTCGCAATCAACAGTCCATAATTGAGTTTTGCCTCCAAGTATAGTATGAGCAACAGGTTTGATTAATGCAGGAGATAGCTTACCTAAGTCATAAACACCGTTATTACCTGCAACAACTTTACATACGGGGGTCATTAATTCCCCTTGAACTTTTAATTCAGGAGAAGTGATCGCTGCCAGTGTGGTTGTGCTTATCATTAATGCTGATAATGCAGTTACTACCTTCAGTGATTTTTTCATGTTAAATATCCATATTGTTGAATTGTTAGTTTTTTTCACACTACTCCGAAATGGATAGTATGAATTTCTACGAAAGTATTGGGTTTTAAGCCCTCTTACATTCGAGAAATCTTTGTGCATTGACATTGGGTTTTATAAGCCAAACATAAAGTTCAATGTCGTTGCTCCGTTAAATACAATGGGCTCAGCGTTAGCCATCACACTTTCTGGCACGCTAATCTGTGGCAGAATAGTGATATCTACAGTAAAAGTACTTCCTGCCTGACGAGCGCCATCAGCGGAGAGCCAGTCTGTGCGAGTACTAGGCTGTAGGATATTGCTGGATTTACTCTGTTGCCCAATTAATCCCATCATCTTGGTGTTTTGATCTACTCTAATATTGCCGACTCGCATCTGATATGAGCCGACGACATTGCCATAAGAGTCATTCAACATAAAATCTGTGGTGGAGATTCCATGCCGATTATCTAAAGGTGTCATGGATAGATAGGTTTCCGATTCACAAGAGATTTTCCATGTCTGAGTCATGCTGGGTAATGCGCGCATTGATGCAACTCGCTCTAGCTTACCCAGTTCATAAACGCCTTGTTTTGTCGCTTCTATTTGACAGCCTGGCTTTGTCAGTTCACCAGTTACTTTCAATTCGGTTCCTGCATTTGCCATTTGCAGCGCATTGGTTGTCAGAATAATTAGCCCTCCTATACCTATGCGACAAAAGGTTTGTAGCTTTGTTGTCTTATCTTTTTTGTGTAATTGCTTCTCCATTACATTTACTTCCTTT
>NZ_WLUG01000082.1:0-84806 GCF_009706505.1 Providencia sp. wls1922
GAAAAAGGAAGCGCAGCTATTATTATCAATGGGTTATGATGTTTTACTCAATTGAGAGGTGTGTCGAGGTTATTAATTTAATTGCAGAAAAAGGTTGACTAATGTTTTTTTTTACTTTATTTTCTCCATACTTTTATTTTTTAAAATTATTTCCCTGTCCTTAAACCAAATAACTCTAAGTAACTGTTAATTAATCACTTTGGATTATGAAAAATGATATAATATACTTAATAAATATATGTAGTATGTAACGGCGTAATGATGACACTACATATAGTATGTATAAATAATCAGGTGTATTTATTAGTGAAATAGCTAGAATAGCGCACATATGTGCGCTATTTGCTTTGGAGCTAATCTAATGACCGACAAAAATTTGTTAATAGATACAAGTATTGTGACGGAAAGTGATGTAGAACAGCATGATGTATATACTCTTCTGACTAAAGCCCCACCTAATGGGCTAGGCTTAAAAACAGAAGATATACTTACTAAACATAATGTAAGAGGTATGCTGATAAAAAAAAGAGCTAATAAAAAAAATCACTATCCTGATTATGTCATTGGAATCAATGGGTTGCCTGTTGTTGTCATTGAAGTCAAAAAACCAAATGAAGATCTTTTGGAAGCATTTAGCGAAGCAAGGCTCTACGCAACTGAAATCAATGCGCAGTATCCAAATAATGTTAATCCTCTTACCAAATTGGTAGCTACCGATGGTAAAAAATGGTTATTGGGTTATTGGGACTCAGATAATATTGAGATTGAAGTAGCTGAAGTTAGCTCATTTAGTGAAAGCTTTTCAAAACTTATTGATTTTTTAAAGAGAACAACATTATTAAAAGATGTTGATAATATTAATAAGAAACTATTTCCACAAGTTTATTTTCGACCATTACGATATGTTGGTGGTGAAAGAATTCAAAACGAAGAAATTGGATTTAACTCATTTGGTGATAAATTAATATCTGAGTATAGACATATATTTAACCCAAATAGTGTTGAGGATAGAAAATTTATCGCCATTAATGGATATATATCATCAAAGAAAAATAAAAGATATTATGATCCAATTAATAATGTGATAAATAACCGTGTTATAGATTACTCTTTAGATGGTACAGTAATTAATGATTTAAAAAATCCTCATGAATTAGTGGTTGGTTTAAGAAAGAAAAAAGAATTAGAGGGTAAGATAATCCTTCTTATAGGAAGTGTTGGTTCTGGTAAAACGACATTCATAGACCACTTGATAGAAAAAGTGATTCCTGATGATATAAAAAAAGAAACTTTATGGGTTAGAATTAACATGAATAATTCACCTGTAAACAAAGAAGAGATATATGATTGGGTTAGGGATAGGATAATTAGTGAGCTTAAAGATCTACATTCTGAAATAGATTTTGATAGCTTAGATGTGATGAGAAAGATTTACTCAGTAGAAATAAATAATTTTAATAAAGGTTTAGGAGCATTACTGAGTGATGAGAGTGAAAGAAATAAAGAGCTTTTCAAAATAATTAAAGAAAATGAATTGAATTCAAACAAGAAAACATCGTGTTATACTAGGTATTTAGGATCAGAGAAAAGCAAACTAATAATAGTTGTATTAGATAATTGTGATAAGAGAACTAGAGACGAACAGTTATTAATGTTTGAAGTCGCACAATGGCTACAAAATGAATTTAGAGTATTAATTATGCTGCCATTACGGGACGAAACGTATGATAATCATAGGAATAGACCTCCCCTAGATACTGCAATAAAAGATATGGTATTTAAAATTGAACCACCAATGTTTCAAGAGGTTTTATTATCTAGAGTACAATTGATACTCAATAAAATGGGTGGTCGATCTAATAATAGAATTCAGTATGATTTAGGTAATGGTATATCTGTAGAATGTGGTAGAGATGAGGAATCCATATACTTAACATCTATAGTTAAGGCGATTTTTATTTATGATAAAGAAATAAGACGTATTATCGTTGGGTTGGCGGGCAAAAACATCAGAAGAGCTTTAGAGATCTTTATGGAGTTTTGTACTAGTGGTCATATAACTAGTGGTGAAATTTTAAAAATAAGGCAGCAAAAAGGGAGTTATTCTTTACCATTATATATAATAACGAGAGTTCTCTTGCGTATGAATAAGCGATTTTATAAAAGTGATAATTCATATTTAAAGAATTTGTTTGCAATAACAACAAGTGATTTAACACCTAATTATTTTATTAGATATATTATTTTAAAATGGTTTCATGATAAATATTCATCTGTAGGCACGTCTGGGTATAAAGGCTATTTTTCTGTAAGAGATCTAACTGAAAGCATAGCTAAATATGGTATATCCGAAGATGTAATATTTAGAGAAGTTAATTATTTGATAAAAGGTTTTTGTTTAGAATCAGAGCGGTTCACTACAGATATTATTGACGAAAATGATTTATTAAAAATAACATCAACAGGTTTTGTTCATTTAGACATGGTATCAAATATTAATTATCTTGCAGCTATTTCAGAAGACACTGACTATGATTCAGATACGGTTGCGAAAGAAATTGCTAGTGCTATGGGTGAAAAAGGAAGCCTTTATGATAAAGAGATCGTAGCTAAAAATGCGAAATTGATGATGGATTATTTATCAGAATGGCAAGATAAGCATGACTCTTTGGCTAGCAATATTTTAAGTGATAATGAGTTTTCTGTATTATCGGATTTCAACGCCGCTAAAGAGTATGTTGAGCGCTTTAATGAAACTTTAAAAGATCCTCTATGGACTGAGTTTGAATCAAAGAACCATGTTGGTGATACTATCAAAGGTATAGTTAAAAGTGTTCATGATAAATACGGTGTGTTTGTCAAATTATCAGAGGAAGGAGATATAACAGGATTAATTTATAAAGCAAAATGTCCTGATGGCTATATGGGTAAATATGTGAAAAATCAAGAGATAACTGTCAGAATTGATAATGATATTGACTCAGTAAATAAAAAAGTGTCTTTAAGTATTGTTGAAATAAATTAAGGTAGTTACTGTCATAACAAGCATTGTTTGAATGTAGAATTCTGATATTACAATTCAGTGAGGATGATGTTTGTTATGGCAATTTCCTAGGTTCTGAGCATTTTTGCAATTTCCTGCAACAATCCGCAAAATTAAAAGAGGAACGCTACCAACGCGAAGTACTCCTACTGGAGCTGTTCTGATGGTCTCTTGCAGGTGCATGAAAACCGACCTATTTAGTGGGCAGGCGTGGCGGGGCTACGATTGCGCGGCGACATGTTTATTGTTAATAATCCGCCCGCAAATTCTCCGAGCCATAGCGGCGTTAAATTCAAATTTCTATAGTTAGATAGTAATTATTTTAGGTCGTCTCAGAATGGATTACAGGGCGGATAAGCGTCGATTTGGTGGGGGTTAAATTCAGGGGATTAGTCTTGGTGTTGTGGTTTTGATATAATAGAGTGGGGTTATATTATTATTTAAACCATCGAGATCACCTACCTGTGGGCGAAAAAATACCGCCACTGAGGGCGGTATCATGATTAGTTTGCAGGCGTTTATTCTAGTCGTTATCTAAATCCAATGAGTATTTATCAAACTTAACAATCTCTGCACCAAACCAATCATTAAGCTGCATCATCTTACTTTGTAGTGGGATAAGTTCATTACGAACAAATACCTTTGCGGCTTTCTCCACATCACCAAAGCCGCCTACGTTTTCAGGAATGATCCCCATGATTTGAGGGGGGACACGGTGCGCAGCTAACATATCATCACGACTCACATTCTTGATATTCAGAAACTCATCTTTTGCTGCTGCTTCCGACAAAGGGATAGTTTGAATACCGTCTTTCTTTCCCCCTGGTGCATACAAAAATAAATTACGGAAATTCCCTGGTCCTTTACTGCTTTTGAGGGCTTCACGAATTTTATCAACATCATCGGTTTTCTGTGCTGCATCACTGATGTACAAGATATAACCTGCGTGTGAACCATTCAGATAATATTTACGGCGAAACAGTGTTGATGCTTCATTGAGTAGCACGGATGGAATAGCGGCTAAGTATTCAGGCAGCCCGTAGATTTCTTGGTTAATATCAGGCTCAATTAGGTGATGCACTTTGCCAGTTTCAAATTCATAAGGCTTAGTATCATACCCCTGCTGTACAAACCAGTAGGTTTCTAAGTCTGCGCCTCGGCGTGTGAACTTAGCGGGGGTGTGTTTAAATGTTAATGCTTGCCCGAGTCGATTTTCTCGTAATTCTAAATAGCCATTGCCAAAGAGTAAAAAATCCAATCCCCAGCTATCAAAGGTTTGGCGGCTGAGGTATTTATTAGGAATGAATGTGCTTGTGAGAATATTACGTTTTACATAGATGGCACTACTGTGGTGAGGTGCTGCACGGAACGTCCGAGCAAGCCCATGAAAGCTAATCGGTGGCTCATAATAATTATCAATCTGCACACATTCTAAATAATCAAAAATCTCGCGCTTGTCTAACACCGGTATTGGGTCGCCAAAAGTGAACGCTTCCATTGATGCGTCATTGGTTGTCTGCGTCATATTCTGTGAATGACGTTTTTTATTTTTACGGCTCATTAAAATACCTCGACAATATTGTGATGGTTGCTGTTTTCACCGGTGATCGGTTCGTTATACAGAGCATGCATAGTTGCCCATGCTAAATCGGCATGGCTGGCTTCTTCACTGCGATCTGCTTCATACGTAGGGCGGTTGCCACTAGCGGTGGTTGCACGGCGAATAGCCATGAATGACTGGGTGATATCATTGCAACCGGCGTCATACTCAAGGCGATCATGACTAATCACGTCATACGCTTTGAGGACAAGGGCATTTTTTAAGGCTGGGTTATAAATAAATTCTTTCGCTGCGGGGAAAAATTCACGCACGTTTTGTAGGACTCCATGACCAATACCCGTAGAGTCGATGCCAATATATTGCACGTTGTAGCGTTCAGTTAGCTCTTTGATTGCATCGGATTGAGCGCGAAAATCCATGCCACGCCATTGATGGTGTTCAAGTATGCGAAATTTATCACCTTTGCGCATTGGCGGAGCGATAACTACACAGCCGGCACTATCCCCATTCTGGGTGCCTTTGGCGGGGTCGTAGCCAATCCAAACGGGGTGATAAGCATAAGGGCGTATCATCAATGGCTGAACGTCGTCCCAAATTTCCCAACTGTCCACCATGCATTTTTGCATTAACTGCAAGTTGAAAATGGACGCGATATCATCGACAAATTCACACATCAGTAAGTTTTCGAATTCATCGGGGCTGTACTCTAAATGCAGCTGGTCGATATCGAATAAGTTACAGCCGCCGCGCATGGCATCTTCAATGGTGACGATCTGCCGCCACTGCCCATCCCCACACATCATGCCGTTCACGAGAGTTTGATGATTGATATCAATCTCAACATGGTCAGCTTTACGACGCCCACGGTTAAATAATTTTCCTGACCAGAACGGATAAGCGCTATGGGTTAATGCGGATGGGGTTGAAAAGTAGGTTTGACGCCACTTCTTATGCATTGCCATGCCGGATGCGACTTTGCGTAATTCTTGAAATTTCGGTATCCAAAAGTATTCGTCAAGGTACAAGTTGCCGTGGTAGCTTTGTGCGGTACGGGCGTTAGTGCCGAGAAAATACAAGGTTGCGCCATTAGGCAAAACAATGGGGTCGCCTTTTAAGTCAACATCAACTTCACGCGCCATATCAATGATATAACCTTTGAATACATGCGCCTGAGCTTTACTTGCAGATAAAAATATTTGGTTTCGCCCAGTCGTGAGGGCATCCATAAAGGCTTCACGGGCAAAGAAGTAAGTCGCCCCAATTTGGCGTGATTTTAGGATGTTGCGAATGCGGTGTTTATGCCCTGCGCCGTACCAAACTTTCTGATACTCAAACATATTTTCACGAAAGATTTCTTCCAGTTTTTCAAGCTGTTCTTCGCTAAATAAATTCTTTTCAGGGGCGCGGCGCTCGCCTTTATTGCGATTGGCAAGTTTGGGATTTAAATCAACTTCATTACCGCCATTTTGGTATTTATGAATTTTGGCATGACGCTCAACTTGACGATAAAGTAAGTCGATTTCTTTAAAATCTTTACCCTCTTTATTTTCTTTGCTGAGTAGAGTACAAAGTCGCATTTCAAGCGTCATTTCTACGCGTTCAACGGGGGTGATCTCATCCCATTTATCACGTCGCTTCCAACTGTGAATGGTGGCGGATTTTTCGTTGAGCGCTTCGGCAATACGCGCAATCCTGTACCCTTTGAAGTACAGGTGCATGGCTCTTTTTCGTGGGTCAAAATCGTGTAATGTATTCATGCCGCCAGATTAATGACTCACACGAATTATCGCCTTGCCTCCGCATTGTGCCATTTCCCACACAATGGCAAATCATTGTTTCTTATCCCCCATCCCTGAAAACATAGGCTCATCTTTTTTACGATCATATACACACTCAATTGCCGGAGCCTGAGCAATGACAACAAAATCCAAGCCGGTGCGCCTTTGTGTTGAAGGGGCAACAACTGACGGTCGCAAGGTGCAGCGTCAATGGTTGACGGATATCGAACAAAATTATGACCCTAGCGTTTATGGCGCGCGAATCAATATGGAGCACTGGAATTATTCTTGGATGCCGCGATTCGGTGATGTGGAGTCGGTTTATACCGAGGAAATCAGTGAGGGTGCATTAGCAGGAAAATTAGCGCTGTATGGCGTTTTAAAGCCAACGCCAGAACTGATTGAAATGAACAAAAAACGCCAAAAGGTTTACACCTCTGTCGAAATTAACCCGAATTTCTCGGATATGGGCAGCGCGTATCTTGTGGGGTTAGCGGTGACTGATAACCCAGCTAGCCTTGGTACTAGCATGCTTGAATTTAGCGCTGGGGCTGATAAGGCGAATAATCTTTCTGACCGTAAGCAGGATAAAGATAACCTCTTTACGGCAGCGGAAGAAACGGTAATTGAATTTTCAGAAGTGGAAGAAACGCCTGAAAAAACAAGTCCAAGTCTAAAAGAACGTGTTTTTGCCATGCTTAGCCGTGCGCAGAAACGCAATGACGCGGAGCTTGACGATATTCATCAAGCCGTTGAACTGTGCGCGAAAGAGCAAACAGAAGCGGCACAAAAGCTTGCAACATTAGAGCGCGAAGTAAAAGCTCTCTCCGCAGTCAAGCAGCAAAATGAAACCCTGCGCAGTGAGTTGGAGCAACTCAAAACTGATTTAAGCCAGCAAGACAATAACACGCATCGCCCAATCTCTTTCGGCGGTGCTGGCACAAATACCGAAAACCTGACGGATTGCTAAACGGGAACAATAATGAGAAAAGAAACAAAAGTTAAATTTAACGGTTACATGACCCGCCTTGGTGAGATTTACGGTGTTCAGCCACAAGAGTTTGCAGCATCGAAAGTGGAAATTACTCCATCCGCGGCTCAAAAACTGGAAACCAAAATTCAGTTAAGCGCCGTCTTTCTGACCAAAATTAATATTGTGCCAGTGAAAGACCAAGTGGGCGAAAAAATCGGCATCGGTATTGGCTCAACTGTGGCAGGCACGACGGATACCACCAAGCAAGACCGTGAGCCGACAGATCCAACACAATTAGCCAAGCAAGGCTATCACTGCCGCCAAACGAATTTTGATACTGCTATCCGTTACGAAAAATTGGATATGTGGGCAATGTTTGAAGATTTCCAACGCCGTATCCGCGATGCCATTATTCAGCGCCAAGCCCTTGACCGCATCATGATTGGTTTTAATGGCACGAGCCGCGCGGCAACGTCAGACCGTAAAGTTAACAAGTTACTACAGGACGTTAATGTCGGTTGGTTACATAAAATCCGCCTTGAAGCCCCTGATCATGTTTTGGGTTCATCCACGGATAAAGACACCAACAAAATTACGCCTGAGCCAATCAAAGTGGGGATTGGTGAAGATTATGAGAACCTTGATGCGCTGGTTATGCAAGCCGTCGACCACGCCATTTCCGAAGTGTATGCCGATGATACTGATTTAGTGGTTATCTGTGGTCGCTCATTATTAGCGGATAAATATTTCCCAATCGTCAACCGTGACCAAGCCAATACAGAGGCTTTAGCTGCTGATGTGATTATCAGCCAAAAACGCCTCGGTGGTTTGCCAGCTGTGCGTGTGCCTTATTTCCCCAAAAATGGAATGCTTATCACGCGATTAGATAATTTATCTATTTACTGGCAAATCGAATCACGCCGTCGTCAAGTGGTTGATAACGCTAAACGTGACCGCATCGAAAACTACGAGTCAGTGAATGAAGATTACATTATTGAAGATTATGACTGCGTAGCGCTAATTGAAAACATCGAACTTACCAAAGGTAAGCAAGAGCCTGATGCACCAGCGGGTGATGATGCTGAGCAGAAAGCAAAAATGTTAGCGACAGCAGAAGAAAATACTGCGCTTAAAGCTGAGCTTGATGCTCTAAAAAAAGAGCTTGAGCAGAAAGAAAAAGCAGGGAAATAAGGGGTAAGTCGTGAACCCGTGGGAAAAAAAGCGCATGCAGGTGGAAGCAAAGAACGTCGGAGCGTATGGCGTTCTTGCTGACCCATCAGCAGCAACACAAGTTAAATTGATGTTGAGGCAGCACATGCGTGATTTGAGCAAAATTCAATCATTTGAGCGTAAAGCGGCATATAAGCGAAAAGCTTTGCCGTTGTATGAAACGTGGGTCACTGAAACGCTAAAAGGCAATTCAGGGGCGCAAGATGATGTATTGATGTATCTCATGTTGTGGTGTTTTGATGCGGGTGTGTATGAGCAAGGACTTGATATTGCTGAATATGCACTCAAGCACAATCTCACTATGCCGTCAGGTCAATCGCGCACAACAGGGTGCGCTATTGCCGAGGAAATGGGAGATAGAGCTAAAGAATCATACACCGCGAAGAATCCAATCCCACTGGATATCTTACAGCGCACAATGTCATTGATTGAGCATGAAGACATGCCAGATAAAGTGCGGGGTGAGTTACACAAATGGTTGGGTTATAGCTTACGGGATAATGACTTACCTCAGCCTGCACTTTGCGAATTAATGCGAGCGCTTGAGCTTAATGAGCGCTGCGGCGTGAAAAAAGACATTAGCAATATTGAAAAGTTTTTGTCTGCGAAAAACAGCGCAGACAGTTAAAGAACGTGCCAACGCGCAAGGCGGCGCGAGACTAGAAACTGGTTTTCGACATCTCGCCCACCGCCTACCTATTGAGGTGAGTTATGGATTTTGTTTCACCAGAACAGGTAAAAGAAAAAAATGAAGTATTAAAAAGTGATGATTTCTTTCCTGCCATCAATACCGCCGATTTTCGCGAACAAATGCGCGTAGATGGAACGGTCACACCACATCGTCTAATCAACAGCTTAAAAAATGCCATTATCGAAACCAATCGAGAGTTGTTGGAATGGAAAACGAAAGAAATTGGTTTCGGTTATCAGTCGCTTGAGAGTGTGCCTGCCAATAAAATTCATGAGGGAGAATCCTCAGAATCTGAGCTTGTTTATCTTTATCGCCGCGCGGTGTTTTGTAGTGCAAAAGCCAATATCACTGAGCGATATCGTGATATTGATACCACGCCTAGTGGTAATAAAAAAGCTGATGCGCTTGAACCAAATATTGATGATTTGCAACGTGATGCGTTATGGGCAATTCAGCGAATCAAGGGCGCAACACATAACATTGTTGAGCTGATATGAAGATTAGAACAATTCAAGGTGACACCGTTGACGCTATTTGTTGGCGATTTTACGGAAGAACGATGGGAATGACTGAAGCGGTTCTGTTAGCAAATCCTAACTTAGCAGAGCATGGTGCTGTTGTTCCCGCTGGAATATTAATTGATATGCCAGAAGTGACGTCAGAGCCAACGCGACCACTTTTACAGTTATGGGATTAAGTACATGTTTGATAAAGATCCGAATAGTTTCGGTCTGGTTCAGTGGTTGATGCTGCTCTTCATTTCCGCATGGGGAGGCGCTGTGAGATATATCATTGATATACGAAAAAATAATACCGCATGGAGCTGGGTAAATGCCTTAATGCAAGTTGTTGTGTCAGGGTTTGCTGGGCTTCTTGGTGGTCTTGGTGCTATCGAATCAGGAGCATCAGAATACATGATCATGATTTCATCGGGTGTTGCAGGCGCGATGGGAACTATGGCTTTAGATTTTTTCTGGTTGAAGTATACAGGGGTAAAGAGTGACAAAATTAAGTGAGCATTTCAATAGTGCAGAGTTTGCCTGTAAAGATGGGTGTGGCGCATCAGACGTTGATGCTGAGTTGGTTGGCGTGCTTGAGGATGTGAGAGCGCACTTTAACAAGCCGGTTTATGTTGTCAGTGGTCGTCGTTGTGCGAAGCATAATAAAGCCGTTGGTGGCGCTGAGCATTCTCAGCATCTTTTAGGTACGGCAGGGGATATCAAAGTAAAAGACGTTACACCGAAAGCCGTCGCTGATTATTTGGAGTCAAAATATCCGAGTAAATATGGTGTCGGACGCTACAAAACATTCACTCACATTGATGTTCGTAAAAATAAAGCACGCTGGGGAAGTAACTCATAATATGAAAAAGAGAGTGATTGGTTTTGTGGTCTTACTTGGTATAGCGTTAATTATCGCTGTGTTGGGCATGAAAAAAATAGATAAGCTGAATACTCAAATTGGTGGACTGCAAGAAGAAAATACGCAGTTAAAAACTGACGTAAGCAATCAATCTAAGGTTATTGCTGACCAATCACTTTTTTTTCATCGTGCAAATCAAATCAGTAGCGCAGCTTACCGGAACGGAATTATCCAACGTGCGAGCGCAGAGGAAAGAAAAATTGAATATAAAACCATCCTTAAAAAAGAGCCGAGCTGTGATCTGCCTGTTCCTAGGTTTATTTCTGACCGGTTGCTCAGTAACGCGTACCGTTTACGTGCCATCGCCATGCACACCAATACCGAAAACGCTAACGCAGCCAGTACCGCCATCACTACCGGACGGATTTTAACCTATTGCGATTTGGCATTGTGGGTTGATCCGCTACTTACCGATTTAGAGCAAGCAAATACCCAGCTTATGGCGATTGAGAAATTCGACGAGGAACGTGAGCATGAAAAAGTTAACTAGCTTGCGGGACTACTTAGATAGCAAAATCCCATTTCTTCACAAAAACCCAGAAAAGCTCTACATGTTTGTTGAGAATGGACGCATTATTTCGACAATAGCGACAACGCCAAGTTTTGAATATGAATATACGGCGAATATCATTATTGAGGGCTATAAAGGTGATCAGAATGTTTTGATTGCAGTCGTGAATGATTGGCTGGTAAAGCATCAACATGATATTTCAGCGAATCCAACCAAGCGATATCAAGATTTTAAGTTTGAAGCTGTTATTTTAGATAATGAAACCGCGGATATTAGTATCGACCTAAATCTTACAGAGCGAGTGCTAGCCATCGATAACGAGGGCAAATGGGTTGTTGAGTCTATTTCTGAGCCGGCAAATCCATTCGATGAATGGAAAACAGAGCGATGAGTGACGATACATTACGTAAGCTTGATAGCGAGTTAGGCGCTTTAATCAGCCGTATGTCTGCAAATCAGCGCCGACAGCTGGCTAAAGAAATCACGCGTGACTTGCGCCGATCTCAAATAAAGCGCATCCAGCAACAAAAAAATCCAGACGGTAGTGCGTACACAAAAAGAAAAGCCAGCTTTGTCACGGTGCAGCGTGAAATTCAATTCATGTGGCGAGGTCAGAAGCGTACATTGCGTAATTGGCGTGGAAACTCAAAGACGATTACAGGACAAGATGCGGATAAAAAATCCCAGCGCTCATTTCGTAAATCGGATATTCAGCGCTATATCAGCGTCAAAAAAGACAAAATCAGTACAGAGCGAAAAACTAAGCAAACTCGCATGTTTAAAAAACTGGCAACCGCCCGTTTTTTGCGGATGTATAACAGCGATAAAGAAGCCGTTATTTACTTTTTACCCTCCGCGGGAAATATTGCTGGTGTGCATCAATTTGGATTAACAGAACGAATTGGACGAGCGCAAATTACCTATCCTTCACGTCAATTACTTGGGCTTACGCCGCAAGAAGTCACTCACATCGAAAACCAAATTATTGATTTTCTGACACGATAATTTGTGCCACTAATCAAACAAACCACACTTACTGAACACTTGCGCCATTAATGGCAGGCTTAAGAAAATGAATTTCTTGAGGTTGCTATGAGTAAATACATCCCCTTTATTCCTGCTTTAGTCGTTATTCTTTACTCTCTGATTGCCTTTTTTGATAACACTGCTGGAAGTTTTATTGCTGTACTCATATTGAATACGGTGATTTCTTTTTATGCCTTCTGGTTATTAATGAACTATCTGCCATTTCTAGGGAGCCAAACGAAGCCCTATAAATTAGACGGTTTCCCTCTGAGTCTTGTCCCTATGGATAACGCCGTTTATCGCTATGTCAATGCATTAAATTTACTTGCTTTGCTAGCTTTAACGCTTATTGGTCAATGGTTTTTAGTCCCGTTATTTACCTGTTTAGGCTGCTGGCAACACTTAGTTCGCCAATTGCTTTTAAATGCCATTTCACAAGAGAAATAACGCGCTATGTCCGCTGATATTTATCGCTTAATCCGAAATCTGATCCGTATTGGTGTTGTCACCGCCGTTGATGCAAAGAAAGGGTGCCGCGTAAAAACAGGCGACTTAGAAACGGGATGGCTTAACTGGATAACATTGCGTGCCGGCAGCACGCGCACAATGAATGCGCCGAGCATTGGTGAGCAAGTGATTATCTTAGCCATCGGTGGTGAGTTAACGACGGCATTTGTATTAACGGGTATTTTCTCTAATGAGCATTTGGAGCCTACTGATTCATTGACGGCAGACCATCGCACCTATTCCGACGGCGCAGTTATTGAATATGAGCCAGCCACGGGCGCGTTGAAAGCGACTGGTATCACAACCGCACACATTGAAGCCAGTGAGCAAGTTAGCGCGATAACGCAAGTGGTTATCGTTGATGCCGCTAAGAAAATCAATCTCAATACTCCAAATGTTATTTGCTCGGATAATTTAACGTGCGCTACGTTGAACGTAACCAAGGGCGGAGAAATGACCGGTGATATTACGCATAAAGGTGGCAAGTTTTCATCAAATGGCATTGTTGTTGATGAGCATAATCACGGTGGTGTTGAGCGCGGCGGTAGCAGAACGGATGGTCCAAAATGAAATATCAGGGTATGAGTCGAATCGACGGCACGGCGATTTCAGATATTGAGCATATCCGCCAGTCAGTCAGGGATATTTTGATCACGCCTATTGGCTCGCGTGTCATTCGTCGTACCTATGGCTCATTACTATCAGAGTTAATTGATCAGCCGCAAAACCCAGCATTGAAACTGCAATTGATGTCAGCCTGCTATACCGCATTGATGAAGTGGGAACCGCGTATTTTATTAACCCGCATCGGGTTAAGTAGTACAGAAGCCGCAAAGCTAATAATTGATGTCGAAGCAATTGAGCAAGACTCAAATCAGCCAATTAACTTTTCTGTCGATGTGGGGCGATGATGGCAAACAGTATTGATATAAGTTTATTACCGGCACCGGATGTTATTGAAGTGCTCGATGTTGAAGTGATATTTGCTGAGCGAAAAGCGGCATTAATTGCCGCTATGCCACCGGAGCAACGTGAAGTAGTCGCCAGAACGTTAGAGTTTGAGTCAGAGCCGCTAACAAAACTACTGCAAGAGAACAGCTACCGTGAGTTGATTTTACGCCAGCGTGTGAATGAAGCAGCCCGCGCAAGTATGGTGGCTTTCGCTACGGGAGCAGACCTTGATCAGCTTGCAGCTAATAACGGCGTGAAAAGATTGGTCCTATTTAAAGGGGATGAAACAGCAATCCCACCCATTCCGCCAGTTTATGAGTCTGATTCTGATTTGAGAATGCGCATCCCAGAAGCCTTTGAGGGATTGAGTGTTGCGGGTCCGGTTGGGAGTTATGCCTACCACGCTCGCAGTGCAGATGGTCGCGTTGCTGATGCCTCAGTGATTAGTCCATCCCCCGCTTGTGTGACAGTGACGGTTTTGTCGCGGGAGGGTAATGGTGTCGCGCCGGCGGATTTAATTGAAATCGTTGATGTAGCTTTAAATGATGAAGATGTGCGCCCTGTTGCTGATCGAGTGACCGTGCAGTCTGCTGAAATTGTTGATTATGAAATCGTCGCGAAAATTTATTGTTATCCATCCCCTGAATACGAGCCGATTATGGAAGCGGCAGAAGCACAACTAAAACACTATACCAACCAACAGCACCGGTTAGGGCGCGATATTGTGTTGAGCGCGATTTATGCCGCTTTGCATGTTCAAGGTGTGCAACGTGTTGAGCTGATTTCACCAAAGGCAGATATCAAACTCGATAAGACGCAAGCCAGTTTTTGTACTGGCATAAATGTTGAGCTGGGTGGCTCGGATGAATAGCCGTTTACTGCCAGTTGGGTCGTCAGCCTTAGAGCTTGCCGCTGGGAAGGCTTTAGCTGAAATAGAACGGGTGCCGATCCCCATTCGTATTCTCTGGAATCCTGATAAATGTCCGGTGCATTTGCTGCCGTATCTGGCATGGGCATTCAGTGTTGACCGGTGGGATAAAAACTGGACAGAGAAAGCCAAGCGCGACGCGATTAAGGCGGCAATGTTTATTCATAAACACAAAGGCACAATCGGCGCTCTACGCCGTGTTGTTGAGCCATTGGGTTATTTGATCCGTGTGATTGAGTGGTGGAAAACCAACGAAACCGCCGGCACTTTTCGCCTAGATATCGGAGTGCTGGAAACCGGTATTACTGAGGAAATGTATCGAGAGCTAGAAGCGCTTATTTTCGATGCAAAGCCAGCAAGCCGGCACCTCGTCGGGCTAACTATTCAGCTTGAAACCAAAGGCAATATTTTTTGTGCAGCGGCGAGTTATGGCGGGGATGAACTGACGGTTTATCCATACACGCCAGATGTAATTAGTGTTGGCGGCGTTATTTCCACAGGGGCAGCAGTCCATGTTATTGATGAAATGAGGGTTACTCTCCAATGAAATATTTTGCATTGCTCACTACCTATGGTGAGAAAGTGCTTGCAGAGGCGACAGCCCTCGGCACAAAAATTGAATTGACACATATGTCAGTTGGTGATGGTGGCGGCTCATTGCCGGCACCGGATACCAAGCAAACGAAACTCATTAATGAACGCCGTAAGGCGGCGATTAATACCTTGTTCATTGACCCGTTAAACCCGAATCAAATCATTGCAGAACAGGTTATTCCTGAGAATGAGGGCGGTTGGTGGATCCGTGAAATTGGGCTATTTGATAAATCAGGTGCATTGGTTGCTGTTGCAAACTGCCCAGAAACTTATAAGCCGCTTTTAGTCGAGGGGTCGGGGCGTACTCAAACCATTCGCGTTGTTCTTATTGTCAGCCATACCGAATCTGTCACGCTTAAAATTGATCCGACAGTAGTATTAGCAACACGTAAGTATGTTGATGATGCTATTGAAGTTTTAGATAAAAGAATCAAGGCGTTGACAGCGAAAGATGTTGGGGCAGTGCCGGCGACTGATGTTGTTCAAAGTACAGGGCAATCAACAAATCAGGTCATGAGCCAAAAGGCGTCGACTACCGCGATAGCAGATGCGAAAAAAGCAGGAACGGATGCGCAGAGTACAGCAAACTCCGCCGTCAGTGCGGCAAAAAATGCACAATCTACAGCAGATAGTGCAAACACTAATGCTAACAACAGAGTGCCATCATCTAGTATTGTTCAAATCACAGGGCAATCAACCAGTCAGATCATGAGCCAAAAGGCTGTTACTGACGCTGTAGCGAGCGCAAAAAAAGCGGGAACAGATGCACAGACTACGGCTAACTCAGCCGTCAGTGCTGCAAGTGCTGCTCAATCTACGGCTAATACTGCAAAATCCGCGGCAGATAGTGCAAACACCAATGCCAACAACAGAGTGCCATCATCTAGCATTGTTCAGACTACAGGGCAATCAACGTCTCAGATCATGAGTCAGAAGGCTGTTACTGAGGCATTACAAAGTGCAGTTAATCTCAATACTATCTACCCTGTCGGTATTGTTGTGTGGTTTGCTCAAAATAAAAATCCCAACACGCTATTTCCTAACACTAAATGGCAGTATATCGGTGAAAATAAAACTATACGCTTAGCTAAAGCGGATGGCAGTAATATTCTTCAATCGGGTGGTAAAGATAGCATTACGCTTGTGGCTGGACAATTGCCTGTGCATGCTCATAGTTTCAGTGCGACGACCAGTTCAGCCGGTGGGCATAATCATAATCGAGGCTCGATGGAGATTGATGGTCAGTTTGCAGCTGTAAGGCGAGGCGGTAATCAGAATAACACTCTTTCAGGGGCGTTTACTGCACGAACAAACTGGAATGCAGGTACCAGTTATGGTGGGGGGGATGATGCAGGCGGATTATGGACATTTAAAGGGTCTAGTGGTTGGTCAGGGGTAACATCTGATAGCGGTGTTCATACCCATACAATTTCAGGCACCACTGGTAATGCTGGCTCAGGTTCAGCTATCGATATCACGAACGCCTTTATCACTCTAATGGGTTGGTACCGCATCTCTTAAGGATTGTAAATGGAAACAATTAAACTCTATCACTATGATAATTTTACCGGTGAATTTCAGAATGCTACGGAGCCTTACGACGGGTCTGAAATTCCGCCATTTTCGACAGAAAAGAAGCCGTTAAAAGATAAGCTTGGGTATGCATGTGTCTTTAAAGATAATAAGTGGGTATACATTGAGGATCATCGAGGCGGAGAATATTACAGCACATTGAATGCATCTCTGTTTGTGATTAATGAATTAGGTGCATTGCCTGAAAATGTCACGGCTATTAAGCCAAATAGCTGGGATGATGTGTGGGATGGTAATCAATGGATACCAAAGCCGCCACCATCAAAAGAAGAGCTTATTGCTGACGCGGAGCAGAAAAAGCAATTACTTGCTGATGGAGCTGAAAAAAATATCACGATTTTAGAGCGTAAAGTACGCTTAGGCATGGCAACAGATGAAGAAAAAGATTTATTGATCGCATGGGAAATCTACAGCGTCAAGGTTGCAGATGTAGACACGTCACAAGCCCCAGATATTGATTGGGGTGTTAAGCCAGAATAATTATTACAAGCCCCATATGGGGCTTTGTTTCATTTCTCACACAATCCCCATTCCGTGCATTTCACTTATCCCACATCCAGAATTGAACTATTGCAAAATAGAGGACGCTAGTAATGGCTCAAGATTATCACCACGGCGTGCGAGTCGTCGAACTGAACGAGGGTACGCGCCCTATCCGCACCATTAATACAGCTATCGCCGGCATGGTTTGTACTGCCGATGATGCTGATGCCAAATATTTTCCACTCAATACACCGGTTTTAATTACTGATGTGATGGATGCTGCGGGAAAAGCAGGAGATACCGGAACGTTAGCCCGTGCGTTAGAAGCAATCGGAAATCAATCAAAGCCGGTGACGGTTGTTGTCCGTGTTGAGCAAGGTGAAACCGAAGCGGAAACCACATCAAATATTATTGGCGGGTCAACAGCGGAAGGACGCAAAACAGGCTTGCAAGCGTTAACCGTCGCGCAAAGCCGTGTGGGTGTGAAGCCGCGCATTATTGCTGTGCCGGGTCATGACACACAAGCCGTTTCAGCATCACTGGCGGGCATCGCTCAAAAGATGCGAGCTATGGCATATATCAGCGCTTATGGCTGTAAGACGGTATCAGAGGCAATTGAGTATCGTCAGAATTTTAGCCAGCGCGAACTTATGTTGATTTACCCAGAATTTCAAGGCTGGGACACAGTCGCTAATGCAGAAAGTAATATCTATGCAACGGCAACGGCATTGGGGTTACGTGCAAAAATCGACAATGAGATGGGCTGGCATAAAACGTTATCTAACGTAGGGGTCAATGGTGTCACGGGTATTTCTGCCGATGTGTCATGGGACTTGCAAGACCCAGCCACGGATGCGGGCTTACTTAACGAAAACGATATTACGACACTGATCCGTAATGATGGATTTAGATTCTGGGGGTCTCGCACTTGTTCCGATGATCCATTATTTGCCTTTGAATCTTACACGCGTACCGCACAAGTGCTGGCAGATACCATCGCAGAAGGGCAGGCATGGGCGGTTGACAAGCCACTGACACCAACGCTAGTGAAAGACATTATCGACGGTATCAACGCGAAATTACGCGCCATGACAAACCAAGGGTATTTGTTGGGTGGTGAGTGTTGGTTTGATGAAAAAATCAACGTAAAAGAAGAGTTGAAGAGTGGCAAAGCCTATCTTGATTATGACTATACGCCAGTTGCACCACTCGAAAACTTATTGTTGCGCCAGCGGATCACTGATCGCTATTTGTTAGATTTCAGCTCAAAAATTAAGGGGTAGTCATGGCGTTACCACGCAAGTTTAAACACATGAACATCTTTAATGATGGTCAAAATTACATGGGTATTGCCGAGGAAGTCACTTTACCCAAACTGACTCGTAAATTTGAAGCGTATCGCGGCGGCGGCATGAATGGCTCAGCTCAAATTGATATGGGGCTGGATGATGGCGCGTTGGATATGGAGATTACTCTTGGCGGGATGGAGGCTCAAATCTACCGCCAGTGGGGAATTGAAACTATTGACGGTGTTCAACTGCGATTTAATGGGTCAATCCAACGTGATGATATTGGGGAAGTCCACGCAGTTGAAATCGTCGTGCGTGGTCGATACAGCGAAATTGACGCCGGTAACGTGAAAGAGGGGGATAACTCTCAAACCAAACTGAGCGTAAAACCGACTTATTTCCGACTGGAAATGAACGGTGAAAAGCTGATTGAAATCGACATTATCAACATGATTGAGATCGTCGGTGGTGTTGACCGCATGGCGGCGCATCGTGAAGCATTAGGGCTATAAGGTAAAAGTAAATGACTGAACAAAAAGAAAATACTCACATCACCGTGACATTAGATGAACCGTTGACCCGTGGTGAAACGACGATCACTGAAATTATTGTGCGTAAACCTAATTCAGGTGCATTACGCGGTGTTCGTCTTGCGGCATTAATGGAAATGGATGTTGATTCAGCGATGTTGGTTTTACCTCGCGTCACGGCACCGGCACTAACCAAGCCTGAACTTATCCTTATGAATCCAGCAGACATGCTGAATTTGACCAAGGAGTTAGTGCTTTTTTTGCTACCGAAATCGGTGACTTCCGATTTCCAGAACGACTAACCGTTGATGATTTGGTGGCAGATATTGCCACCATTTTTCACTGGTCGCCGGCAGTAACCGAAAATTATTCTTTGACTGAATTATTAGAATGGCGTTATCACGCCCTTAAACGTAGCGGTGTTGAAGATGAGTAAAGATTTACGTTTACAGGTGATTTTAAGTGCCGTTGATAAATTCACAAAGCCACTACGCGGCGCTCAAGATTCCAATAAAAAACTGGCGGAAACTCTCCGCCGGTCTCGCCAAGAATTAAAAGAACTCAACAATCAAGCTCAGCAAATTGATGGCTTTAAGAAAACAAAGCAATCCCTTGATGCTGCAAATAATGCTTATCAAAAAACCACCGAAAAGGTGAGCCAGCTTTCGCGCGAATTATCCTCAGTACAAAACCCAACAAAGGCGCAGTCCAGAGAATTTGAACGTGCCAAGTCTGCCGCTGCTAAGCTAAAAATGGAAGCGGGAACGTTAAGCGTATCGCTACAGCGACAACGAGAAGCGCTGAAAAATAGCGGCATATCGACCCGCCAGTTAAGTCAGGCTCAAACCAGACTCAATAGTGATATTTCCTCGGCTAATCAACGATTGCAGCAACAAGAGCAGCAATTAAAACGTGTCGCCAATCAAGAGCGGCGTATGTCGGCGGCGAAAGATGGCTATCAAAGAACCATGGACGTTCGAAACAAAATGGCTGGAGCTGGTGCCAGCATGACAGCCGCAGGGGTTGGGATTGGTTATGCGGCAAAAAAAGTCTTAGTACCAGGCTATGACTTTGAAATCGGCATGTCGAAAGTACAAGCTTTGACTCGTTTGGATAAAAACTCAGACGATTACAAGATGCTGAGAGAGCAGGCGCGTGATCTGGGTGCAACGACGGCATTTACGGCGAATGAAGTCGCACAAGGGCAAGCGTTCTATGCGATGGCTGGTTTTAAACCTGAGCAAATTAAAAATGCGATGAAAGGCACATTATCAATGTCACTCGCCGGAGACATTGATTTAGCCACTACGGCGGATATTGGCTCTAATATTTTAACCGGCTTTAAACTTAACTCGGATGAAATGAACCGTGTGAGCGACACGTTAGTCGCAACGTTTACACGCTCTAACGTCAACTTAAACATGCTCGGCGATACCATGAAATATGTTGCGCCAGTGGCGTCAGGGCTTGGTGTTGACTTAGAAACGGCAGCAGTTGCCGCCGGCAAGCTAGGTGATGCAGGTATTCAGGGCAGCATGGCGGGTACTGGTTTGCGATCTATTTTGGGGCGCTTGGCTGAGCCGCCAAAGCAAGCCGCCGAAGCTCTCACAAAGCTGGGTATCAAAACTAGAGATGCGAAAGGCAACTTACGTGAGTTACCCGTTATTCTTGCCGAGTTGGACAAGAAAACTAAAAAAATGGGTACTGCGCAGCGAGCAGGGTTGTTCAAGCATATAGCTGGCGAAGAGGCATTTTCTGCATTATCTGTACTTGTTGATCAGGCGGGTTCGGGTCAATTGCAGGCAATGATTGCAGAAATCAAAGCCGCAAAAGGTGAAGCCGAAAAAGTGGCTAAAACCATGACCGATAACCTTGACGGTGATTTGAAAAACCTCACGTCAGCGTATGAAGATGTCGGGATTCAAATCTTTGGTGGTGCCGATAGTCCATTGCGTGACATAGCTAAAAGCGTCACCGATATCATTTCAAGCTTTGGTGAATGGGCAAAGAAAAACCCTGAAATAGTTAAAACACTGACAATGATTACATTGGGGCTTGGTGCAGTTCTGGCGGTGGGCGGTGGCATATCTTTGATGATTGCTGCCATGATTGGTCCACTTGCGATGGCGAAGCTCAGCTTGTCAGTGTTAGGCATTAAAGGTAGTGGTTTCCTCTCGTTGCTGATTAAGCCAATTAAGCTGATTGGATCTGCGTTTATGATGTTGGGAAGGGCGTTATTAGCTAACCCGATTATCTTAATTATTACCGCCATTGCGGGTGCGGCTTATTTGATTTACAAGCATTGGGACAAGATAGGTCCCTATGTGAAAGGCGTGTGGAATTTAGTCGCAGGTATTTTTAAGGATGCCTTTGATGTCATTCAATCTTTCATTATGAAGTGGACGATTGAGCCAATCATCAAAGTGTGGGATGGAATAGTGCGTTATTCAAAAGCGCTATGGGATGGTGTGACGCAGATTTTTAATCAATTTTGGGAGGGGATTAAATCCTATGTCATGAACTGGACGTTAGTTGGTTTGGTTTATCAACATTGGGATAAAATTGTGTCTGTGACGTCGCGCATGTGGAAATTGATTAAAAAAACAATTTCAGATAAATGGAATGAGATTGTCGCTGATGTGACTGCATTGCCCGAACGTTTCAAGCAAATCGGTGGTGAAATTATCGATAGTTTGAAGAACGGTATTCTTGAAAAATGGGAGTCACTAAAATCTACATTTGCCGAAATTAAGCAGGCGGCGACAGATTTATTACCTGAATGGATGTTATCAGATGATGCCAAAGCTGCGAGATTGGCGACTCAGACAAGTGGTGCATCCGTTGCGGGTAAGTCACTTGCAGGGTTATTTGATAGTGGCGGTTATATTCCACGTGGTCAATTTGGCATTGTGGGTGAGTATGGTCCTGAGATTGTTAATGGTCCTGCGAATGTGACCAGTCGTAAAAGTACAGCGGCATTGGCTGCGGCAGCATTAACACTAGGGTCAATGTCGGCAGCGGCAGATAAGCCGATTCATCCCTATGCCCTGCCGGCTAAAAACTACGTTTCTACCCCAGTTAATATCACTCAAAATCGCAGTGAGTCTAGTCGATCCCCGATTGAAATTCATATTCATCCTACACCGAATCAATCAGCCGTGGATATTGGAAAAGAGGTTGCAAGGCAATTAGAAGAAGCGGAGCGAAGAAAGCAATCAAGGCGGTTAAGCCAGTATCAAGACAGTGGAGAATATTAATTATGGCAATGGCAGCACTAGGCGTATTTATTTTTCATTTGCGAACAACGCCCTATCAAATGATGCAGATTAATAAAAAATATCGATACGGATTTAATAACCGCGTCGGTAAGCGACCTGCATTCCAGTTTATTGGTCCTGATAGTGATGATATTTCGTTAAGTGGTTCGTTATTTCCATCATTAACTGGCGGTAAGTTATCGTTATTGGCTTTGGAGTTAATGGCAGATACTGGTAAGGCATGGTCTCTGATCGATGGAACCGGCACAATTTACGGGATGTTTGTCATTGAAGAAATCACACAATCAAAAAGTTACTTTTTTGATGATGGTGCCGCTAGACAAATAGATTTCACGTTGAAGTTGAAACGGACAGACGAGTCATTAAGTGAAATGTTTGGTGATTTGAGTAAGCAATTGAGTGATCTCCGTGGGGCATTGCCATTATGAGTATGTTTACGGGGGATGAATCGACACCGGCATTTGTGCTAGCTGCCGGTGGTGAAAATATCAATGCGCTAATCCAAGGGCGTTTAATGTCATTATCAATGACTGATAACCGAGGGTTTGAAGCCGATCAGCTTGATATTGAGCTGGATGATAGCGACGGGAAATTGGCATTGCCAAAGCGCGGGGAAACACTATCACTTCATTTGGGCTGGAAAAATGAGCCATTAATTTATAAAGGTACGTTCACGGTTGATGAAATTGAGCATAGCGGTGTACCTGATAAGTTGACTATTCGCGGACGTAGTGCTGATTTTCGTGACACGTTAAACGTCAAACGTGAGCAGTCATATCATCAAAAAACGCTGGGCGATATTGTGAGAACAATTGCGGAACGTAACAAGCTCAAGCCAGTGATAAATGAAAGGTTGGATAAAATAAAGTTAGCCCATATTGACCAAACGAATGAGTCAGATGGCTCATTTCTGACGAGAGTCGCTAAAACCGAGGGGGCAATTGTTGCCGTAAAAGATGGCAATTTATTATTCATGCGGCAGGGGGAGGGATTAACTGCGACAGGGCAGCGAATTCAAACGATGTTTATTACTCGTTCCGTCGGTGATAGACACCGTTTTTCTTTGGCTGATAGAGGGGCGTACACGGGAGTAATTGCAAACTGGTTAGACACTCGCGAGCCGAAAAAGAAAAAAGAAGTTGCAGTGAAGCGAAAGCGAAAAACCAACAATAAAACACCGGTGAAAAAAAATGAGCCAAAGGAAAAGCAAGGCGAATATTTAGCGGGGGAGCTGGGCAATGTACTGACGTTATCCCATACCTATGCGACTAAAGAAAATGCGGCAAGAGCTGCTAAGGCGCAGTGGGAAAAGATTCAACGCGGGGTTGCCTCGTTTTCTATTCAGCTTGCGCGAGGGCGTGCAGATTTATATCCAGAAATGCCGATAATAGTGAGTGGGTTTAAGCCTGAAATTGATAATGCTGAGTGGACATTAACGCGGGTTGTTCATTCACTTAATGATAGTGGGTATATGAGCGCATTAGAGCTTGAGGTAAAAGTTTCAGATCTCGATATGGCGGGAGAAGAAAATTAACACTGTATAAAATCACATGTTATACTGTATGCAATATTAACATCATGACGAAAGGTATATTATCATGATGAATTGTCCTCTTTGCGGTTACGCAGCTCATACCCGTAGTTCTCAGCAAGTCTCAAAAGAAACCAAAGAACGTTATAACCAGTGCCAGAATATTAATTGTGGTGCAACGTTTGTGAGTCATGAATCAGTATCAAGATTTGTGGTTAAACCTAAACTTGTAGAAGCTGTAAACCCTCACCCTAATAAATATCAGCAAGCCTCTTTGTCATTATAAAAAATATGCCCCTCAATGTGAGGGGCAATAATGATTAACCTGCATTGACTAATTCATTAAAGAATTCATCAAAACCTTTCTTGCCACTGTCATCAAATCTCAATTCATTAAACTGGTCAGTGAAAGAGCAGCTTTCATCTATCAGGTCATCAAGACTATTTATAGGAATATATTTTTTAGTGATCTCTAATGCCTGTGGCTTACTAATTGTTACTGTATATTCAGGGCTGCTACCCAATTTCTTTTTATCTGAAATGAGGTAGGAAGTAACAGTAACAGAATTGTTTGGGGTATTAATTAAGCTGCGATAAATCCCGTAAATCACCGCGCGTTTGGTTAATGTTTCTTTTAGGCTTTGGCTATCTTGCTCATACGCTGATGATGATAATCTGATCTTTAGTGGCGACTCGCTAATGATTTCAAGTGAGTTATTTTCTGGGTAAAAATCACTGAAATATTCCATTGCATCGCTTGCGGTTGCATAAGTGTGATTTTGTTTTGTACAGTCGTTTTTAGATGAAAGATAGCTCGCTGAAAACGCAAGATTTGAAAATGCGAATGATAGAAAAGTAAAAGTTAGAATGTTTTTGGTTGAACGTGACAGAAAGTTAGTCATTACATGCCCTCAATTAAATTGGACTTAAATTAGAGTCCGGTTTTGAAGATAAGTAAAGCCCCTCAAAAGAGGGGCTAATTGGTCAATAATGGTCGATGTGGACGGACAATGGACGGTGATTAGCATAAGGCTTTATATAACAATGCATTACGCTTATATAATGAACACCATCCCTGTCTTTATAGCCCCTTTTTAAGGGGCTTTTTTTTGTGTTAAATGGAACTATGTTAACTATAGTTGACAATGTGAGTGTGGTAACTATAGTTAACAGATAGCGAGAAGGGAGGCTCTATGTTGACCGTACTAACGACAGATATTTTTAATAGATGGATGCATGACCTGAAAGATATTCGAGCAAAAACAAAAATACAGGTAAGAATTCGGCGTTTGAAGCAAGGCAATTTTGGTGATGTTGAATCAATAGGTGATGGTTTTTCTGAATTAAAAATACATGAAGGGAAAGGATATCGCGTTTATTTAAGAAAGATTGATAATACAATCGTATTGTTAATCAGCGGTGGTGATAAATCGACGCAGCAAAAAGATATCGACAAAGCCAAACAAATTTTTCGTGAAATTGAAGGTGATCTATGAATATTAAAATAAAAGAGTATGACATTGCTGAGCACTTAACGAACGAAGAAGAAATTCAGCTGTATCTTAATGAAATATTAGAAGAAGGCGATACGGCACTCATTCTTGCGGCATTAGGCGATATTGCGAGAGCGAGAAATATGACCCAATTAGCAAAGGAAGTAGGAATGAGCCGAGAAGGGCTATATAAGGCACTATCTGGTGAAGGTAACCCTGCATTTACCACTATCTTGAAGATAGTTCATTCACTAGGACTAAAGTTGCAATTTAAGAGCGCAAGATAACCCTCTTTTTTACTCTTCTATTACTATCAGTAATATTTTTATTACTGATATGTTGTCTATACATTCACTTTCCACGTACTATCTTTATTTCCAGCGATTATTCCGAACACTTGCAAAATAGATTTTCACACATCCAAAGAGGTCATATTGCGCCATGATCCAGAAACTTACTGCTCACGATTATAAAAAAATGCCTTGGAAAAATGGGCAAGGATTTACGTTAGAACTCGCAAGAAGCCACGGCGAAGGGCTAGAAAATTTTGACTGGCGAGTGTCGATTGCAGACGTAAAATCCGCTGGCTCATTCTCTTTCTTCCCAAATAAACAGCGCATTATTGGCGTATTGGAAGGCTCCGGGATTGTGCTGCAGATAGATAAAAACCCATCAGTTTCTTTATTACAAAAGCAATTTCACGCCTTTAATGGTGAAAGTGATGTGTATGCCGAATTAATTAATGACGCCATCCGCGATTTTAATTTGATTTACAACCCTGAAAAGTATTCAGCTCGGCTGCAGTGGGTATCTTGTGAGTCAGCAAACTCGTGGATCAGTAATGGAAACTGTGTGCTGATTTTTAACTTACAGGGCAAGCTAGAGTTGCAGGTAGATGGGCAGCACTCAGTCTTAAATGATTTTGAAACCCTATTGGTCGAAAAATCAGGTACTCCTACGCAATATATTGCTTCTCCTGAGCGTCATGGGGACTTTTGTGTGATTGAGTTATTCGAAAGATAACGCTACAAAGCCATTTAAGTCATTTTAGAGTGATTTAACTCAGTCAAATCGCGACTATTTAGTTAGCGGATAATTCTGATAATTTCACTCTTTGGACAAAATTGTTATCAAATTCATAGATTGCTTATTTAATGGCTTTATTCTTATTGTGATTTTAAACAGAATCTTTAGGCTATATCTCCGAATCGTTATTAGAACGAGAATGGTTTATTAAAAACAGTAATATAATTTTTGTAGCAAGGAAAAAAAAGAAGATGAAAATGAAGGCGCTTGTTGCGGTCGCAGTTTCTGCGGTCATTATGACTGGCTGTAAGAGTATGGACACTGGGCTGATGACCAACTCTGGAATGCAATTATTCCAAGCTGCAACATTATCTGATGCAGATGTTAAAAAATTCAGTGATGACGCTTGTAAAGAGATGGATGCAGAAAACAAAATTGCTCCAGCTTCAAGCAAATATACTCAACGCTTAAACAAAATTGCTAAAGCACTGGGTAACGAAGTTGACGGTACTCCGGTTAACTATAAAGTTTATATGACCAAAGATGTGAACGCATGGGCAATGGCAAATGGCTGTGTACGTGTATACAGCGGTCTGATGGACATCATGAACGACAACGAAGTTGAAGGCGTTCTGGGTCACGAGATGGGTCACGTTGCTTTAGGTCATACCCGTAAAGCAATGCAAGTTGCTTATGCAGCAGTTGCAGCACGTACTGCTGCAGCGGCAACAGGTAACGATGTTGCGACTCAATTAAGCTCTTCACAGTTAGGTGAGCTGGGTCAAAAACTGGTTAACTCTCAGTTCTCTCAACATCAAGAAAGCCAAGCAGATGATTTCTCTTATGATCTGCTGAAAAAACGTGGTGTAGATACTAAAGGTTTAGTGACTGGTTTTGACAAATTAGCAAAACTGGGCAGCAAAGAAACTAGCATGTTTGATTCTCACCCACCGTCAGATGAGCGTGCACAACATATCCGTGACCGTATCGCGGCAGATAAAAAATAATTTTTATCTTGAATGATATTAATGGGGAAGCTAAGGCTTCCCCATTTTTTATCTAACATCTGAGTTTTATATATAACCTGCACTTTATCTTAATTCTGGTGGTGAAAATAAAGTCACAAATCAGAACTTATCCAGTTGTGCTCTTGTTCGACGCTGCATATCTTATTAAGAAAATACGATTAAGAATTTTTTTTATCATTGTTTTATTTGTGCTCGATAAGAGAGCAAGGAAAAAAGATGGAAAAAACACAGCGAGTTTCTCTACTGGCGAAAGGAATGGGAATGCTGTTGTCCGGTACTTGTCGTTTATTAACAGGTGTCCGTACACGTTGGGTCGGATGCCAACCGGCTATTACCCCCCGCATCTACTATGCTAACCACTCAAGCCACCTCGACGGGTTGGTTATCTGGTCAGGGCTGCCTCCTTTAATGCGCCATTTTGTTCACCCTGTTGCCGCCAAAGATTATTGGGATGGCACGCCATTTCGCCGATACCTCGTCAATAAAGTGTTTCGAGCTGTATTGGTTGATAGAAAAGGGGACAAACCTGCAAAAGAGTCTGTCCTTGGGCCACTAGAAGCGGTGCTTGCTGCAAACCATTCATTAATTTTATTTCCAGAGGGAACTCGAGGAGATGGCGAGGAACTGGGTAGCTTCAAAAGCGGAATTTATCATTTAGCAAAAAAATATCCCAATGTTGAAGTCGTCCCGGTGTATTTGGAAAATTTAAATCGCGTGCTACCGAAAGGAACAAAGCTCGTGGTTCCAGTTATCTGTTCAGCAACGGTTGGGAAGCCACTATCCCCACTGGCTGAAGATGAAAATAAGGCGGATTTTTTGCAAAGAGCGAAAGTTGCACTTGAGGAGATGATGCCATGAGTCTTTGGGATCGTGAATTAGCACTGCTGTTATCCGGTGTCTTCGGTATTTTGATGGTCGCCAGCGTAATAGGCGGTATTCTGGCATACCGTTATTCAGGGGAAAAAAGTAACCCAACCATTGATAACTTAAATGCGCGTATTCGTGCTTGGTGGGTGATGTGCATCGTCTGCGTTTTGGCTGTGGTACTTGGGAATATCGGGGTCGTGATCCTGTTTGCGTTGATCTCTTTCTTTGCATTAAGGGAATTTATTACGCTAGCGCCGACACGCCGTAGCGACCATGAAGCGCTATTTTGGTGTTTTTTCGTCTTCCTTCCTCTGCAATATGTGCTGGTTGGGATTGAGTGGTATGGGATGTTCTCGATTTTTGTGCCCGTGTTTGTCTTCTTGTTTTTACCGACGCGAATCGCGTTGGCGGGGGATACTTACCACTTCCTCGAACGTACAGCGAAAATACAGTGGGGCATGTTGGTCACGGTATTCTGCTTGAGCCACGTACCAGCATTATTGATGCTGAATATTGAAGGTTACCAAGGGGAAAACGTTAAGCTGCTGCTGTTCTTAATTGTGGTCACGCAAATCTCTGATGTACTGCAATATGTCTTTGGTAAGTTACTGGGCAAACACCCTATTGTACCTAAGCTTAGCCCAAATAAAACCGTCGAAGGATTTATTGGCGGAATATTAACTTCAGTGTTAATTGGTATCTGTTTGTATTGGGTGACGCCATTTAGTTGGTGGGCTGCAGGGTTAATGTCATTGGCGATTACCTTAATGGGCTTTGTCGGTGGTCTGTGTATGTCTGCAATTAAACGCGACAGCGGGATCAAAGACTTTGGTGCCATCATTGAAGGGCATGGCGGAATGTTAGATAGAATTGATTCTCTCTGTTTTGCTGCACCAATTTTCTTCCACCTAACGCGTTATTTTTATACCTAATTAGCTGTTATCCCTAGATTCTTCTATTTTTCATCAACTGCAGAAGCACCTTAGGGTGCTTTTTTTATAGGAAAATGCTCCGCATCTTGCAATGATGGGGTCGTGCTGAGATTAACATGCTATCATCGAGACTTAATTTGTACTTCGAAGTAAGATGATTGCGTTGAGTGGATTGGTTTTCGTCATTTGAGCTAAAATTATGTAATCGAGATCACAAGAAAACATAAAAGTTGGCGAGAAAACCCATGCATAATCCTTGCTTTGTCGTATTATTTCGCTTGTTGAATCAATTCAGCAAAATTATTGGCTGAGTTTTGCGGTTAATCCGTCAGTGAGTCGCAGTGAATATCAGTGCAGTGCGGTGGTTTTTTCGTAGATTTGCAATTTATGTTCATTAATCAGAGGTCATCATGGTCAAGCAGATTAAAAGAATTGGAGTGTTAACGAGCGGTGGAGATGCACCGGGTATGAACGCAGCGATCCGCGGCGTAGTACGTGCAGCTCTCGCAGAAGGTTTAGAAGTAATGGGTATTTTTGATGGGTACCTCGGCCTTTATGAAAACCGCATGAAGCAATTAGACCGTTATAGCGTTTCGGATATGATCAACCGTGGCGGTACATTCTTAGGCTCTGCTCGCTTCCCTCAATTCCGTGATGAAAAAGTCCGCGCGGTAGCGGTTGAAAACCTGAAGAAAAACCACATCGATGCATTGGTTGTTATTGGTGGTGACGGTTCTTATCTTGGTGCTAAATGCCTAACTGAATTAGGTTTCCCATGCATTGGTTTACCGGGCACAATTGATAACGACGTTGCTGGTACAGACTACACCATCGGTTATTTTACTGCGTTAGAAACTGTGGTTGAAGCGATTGACCGCTTACGTGATACATCGACTTCTCACAAACGTATCTCTATCGTTGAAGTGATGGGGCGTTATTGTGGCGATCTGACCCTCTCTGCGGCCATTGCAGGTGGCTGTGAGTTTTTAGTTCTGCCAGAACAAGAAATGCCATTTAACCGCGAAGAGTTATTGTTGGAAATCAAACGTGGGATTGAAAAAGGCAAGCGCCATGCAATTGTTGCTATCACCGAGCACGTTTGCGATGTGGATGAGTTAGCAAAATACATTGAAGCAGAAACTCATCATGAAACTCGTGCAACTGTATTAGGTCACATTCAGCGCGGTGGTTCTCCAGTGGCTTATGACCGTATTTTGGCTTCTCGCATGGGTGCATACTCAATCCAACTGCTGCTTGAAGGCTACGGCGGGCGTTGTGTAGGGATCCAAAATGAAAAATTAGTTCACCATGATATTGTTGATGCGGTCATGAACATGAAACGCGTCTTCAAGAAAGATTGGCTGGAAACAGCGAAAAAACTGTACTAATTTCTCACCTCTATTATTGCAAATCTCACCGGTATGGTTGGCCTTATACTGACCATATCGGCGAAGATTGCCCTTGTTCCCCTCGATATTCTTCTTATTTATAAGATTTACCTTTTCGGTATTTCCCGTTGCCGTGGGTATCTGTCAGCCTGATTCCGTATTCAATTAATGGAGAAAAGGATGATGGTACGTTTCTGGCAAAGTTCACGCTATCCAATAGCGGCATTTTCTTTATTGTTATTAACTGCGGGAGCATGGGCGAAAGATATCCAAATTTTAAATGTCTCTTATGACCCGACTCGCGAATTTTATCGCCAATATAATCAAGAGTTTGGTGATTATTGGAAAGCAAAAACGGGGGATACAGTGACGGTGCGCCAGTCTCATGGCGGTTCCGGCAAACAAGCTACTTCGGTGATTAATGGGTTAGAGGCAGATGTAGTGACGCTAGCTTTGGCATACGATGTGGATGCGATTGCACAAAGTGGCAAAATTAATCCAGGCTGGCTGAAAAAACTGCCCGATAACTCTGCACCCTATACTTCAACCATTGTCTTTTTAGTGCGTAAAGATAACCCGAAAAATATCCATGATTGGGATGATTTGATCCGAAAAGACGTTTCGGTTGTGACGCCTAATCCGAAAACATCGGGCGGCGCACGCTGGAATTATTTGGCTGCATGGGGATATGGATTAGAAAAAAATCATAATGATCCAGAGAAGGCAAAACAGTTTGTGAAGCAGCTTTATCAAAATGTTGAAGTGCTAGACTCTGGGGCGAGAGGGGCAACCAACAGCTTTGTAGAGCGTGGAATCGGCGATGTACTGATTGCGTGGGAAAATGAAGCGTTGTTAGCCATTAATGAGTTAGGCGCGAAGGGGGATTTTGAAATTGTTACCCCGAGTATTTCCATTTTGGCAGAACCAACCGTTGCTGTTGTCGATAAAACGGTGGATAAGCGAGATCACCGTGAAGTGGCACAAGCCTATCTAGAGTTTTTGTATTCACCTAAAGGGCAAGAAATTGCCGCAAAAAACTATTATCGTCCGCGAGATGCTCAAGTAGCCAAAGAATATCAAAACCAGTTTCCACAATTGAAATTGCTCACCGTGGATGAGAATTTTGGTGGTTGGCAACAAGCGCAGAAAACGCATTTTGCTAATGGTGGGATCTTTGATGAAATCATTCGCCGCTAATCGCTAACGATTTAAAGACCAAATTAAGCTCCTAACCGTCCGCTATCATGGCGGAACGGCTAGGAATTTATGATTGCTGAATGTTTATCGCTACCAGCTATATTTCACGCCTAGCTGACCGAGATACATCGTTTGTTTATTACTGTTTCCTGATGTTTTTTCACTGCCTTTCGGGTATTTCCATTTAGTGGGTTCATAGGCAACGCCGCCCCATAATGCTAACTTCGGTGTCATTTTGTATTCCACTTGAGTTCCGATACGGTAGCCACTGCGTAGTTGCTGAGTGAGCGAGCCTCTACTGTTGTACTCATTATCATTAATGAGATAACGGAAATAAGGGGAAATGCTCCAATCTTGGTTAATAGTCACGGGTAAGCCAAGGCGAATTTGGCGTTGTAAGGATTGGGTGGTGAACTCATTATCCCACGCTTTATCGCTGTAATAGCTGATTTTGGCTTTAATTCTATCAGTGAGTTTGTAGCTCACGCCAACTTCAGATTCAAATTCGTAGCTATTGGCCTCATAGAAATTACTGTAGTAGTAAAGTGCCCCCCAATAATTAAATGTCCATCGTTCATCAAGGTTAATTGAACCGGAAGGCATAACCCAATAGAGGCTGTTGGATGAGCGGGCTTTAGAGCCTGGCGTTCCATCATTAGATTCTTTGCGGTAGGTGAAATTGACATCGAGGTTGGAAATTTTATCTTTAATGAACTGTTTGGTTACACCGATTTGGGTTCGATTACGAATGTAGGAATCTCGGGAATTGGCAAAGTTTTTTCCGTGATTTCTTAAGGTTTCTCGGTGTTCGAGATCAAACGACCAAGTGGATGCCGGATTACTCAGTGATAACTTACCTATCATACTGGCTTTGTCATACACTTTGTTATTCTGTGAATCCCGCTGACCTTGATACTCTTCGAGCTCGACATACACATTGGTTTTAACGTGCCAATGATTATCACTGGATTGAGAATAACTGGCGATAGGGAAAATGATTGCTGTGCTAAGAATTGCAGTATTAAGAATTAAACTCGTTATAAACTTCATATTCATCCTTTATAGAATGCTTTAATTATTTAATGATTGAAAATCGATGGACTCACAGATTAATTATAATAAGCAAGAGTCTGTCGAACTCTTTGAAGAAGGATGCCACTATAATTAATAATGAGCCATTGATTTTTATTATGTTACTAATTTAAAGAGAGCAGAATAAAAAACATTAATAATGAAAAGTCGGCGAGCCGACGCAAGCAATCTAAATGAATTATCTTGAGGTTGTCTATGGTTAATTTTTGATGGTATAGGTATTTAAATTAGTGGGTTAGCTAACTTTTCATTACCTAGTGGATTGTGTTTGTTCGATTTTTATTTATATTTTAAATGAAATTGAAGTTTGTCTGATACTTATATTTTTTTATTTTACAGTAATTTTTCAAATGTAAAGTAATGGTTTGTGTTTTTAATTAATGATTTTTTAAATTCTTTTTTTATTATTTTTTATTTGATTGAATGGAAAATAAAACCGTCTATTTAACGTTAAATTAAAATAGACGGTTAAATGAAGTGATTAAATACAGAATTTAATTACTTAGCTTTTTTGGCTTCAGCTGCAGCTTTAACAATCACCGCAAAAGCGTCCGCTTTTAAGGACGCACCGCCCACTAAAGCACCATCGATATCTGGTTGAGTGAATAACTCAGCAGCGTTGCCTGCGTTAACAGAACCGCCGTATTGAATGATTACTTGCTCAGCGACAGCTGCATCTTTTTTCGCAATGTGGCTACGAATAAATTTATGTACGGCTTGTGCCTGCGCTGGAGTTGCTGATTTACCGGTTCCGATTGCCCAGATTGGCTCATAAGCGATAACAGCACCTTGGAATGCTTCTGCACCTAATGTGTTCAGGACTGCATCGATTTGGCGAGCACAAACTTCTTCTGTTTTACCAGCTTCGTTTTCAGCTTCGCTTTCACCGATACACAGAACTGGGATTAAACCTTGTTCTTTCAGTACTGCAAATTGTTTTGCAACGAACTCATCGCTTTCTTTGTGATAAGTACGGCGCTCTGAGTGACCGATGATGATGTATTTTGCACCGACATCTTTCAGCATTTCAGCAGAAATTTCGCCAGTGAATGCGCCAGACAGGTTGACGTCAACGTTTTGTGCGCCTAATGCAATGCGGCTGCCAGCGATAGCGTGTTTAGCCTGAGTTAAGTACATTGCTGGTGGTGCAATTGCTACGTCACAGCCATCAACGCTGCTCAGTTCGTTACGCAGGCCAGCAATCAGTTCATTGACCATCTGGGTACTGCCGTTCAGTTTCCAGTTACCCATTACCAATGGATGTCGCATGTTATTTCCTCCAACCAAAAAGTTTGAATGATTTATCGATTAGTTTTTCATCACGCGATCAAGGTATTACGCGCAACGAGACGTTTCTGTCGCTGTTCCTGCATTATAGGAACAATGGATAATAATAGCTTTGCTTTTCATCATGCTTATTGCCAGAGCGTGATCATCATCCATTTCGCGTGTTTGTTGCTCTCAATTATTTACTGCTTTCGCTTGCTTGTTGTTCTAGCTTAATCGGTTCAACAGCAAAAGTAAGCACATTATTGTCACTTTTTACCAAAATATATCGCAATGCGCCTAATCTCGCTTCTTCTGCGCGGGTTGGGGCTTTATTGGCCATAAATTTGTTCAGCGCTGCGGTCAGCTCAGGGGCTTTATCCAAAGAAACATTAGGGTCAAATTGATGAATAATAGCGATGATATAGCGCTCAATTAATTGGCGACTTTCTTGGGCGTCAGCTTCATTGTCAGTAGGTAATAATGTGATTTGTAAGCTTTTAATTTTCTCACTACCCCGTTCGAGGACAGCAGATGAGTATATTTGTTGATTAATACGTGATGCGGCGCGAATGTAGGGTACGGATATATCTTGGCTAGCAATCACTTTGTATTCGTGAAGATACAAATCTTTATAGGTTTGATTAAATTGACTACGTAGCTCTGGGATCGTGAGATTAAAGGTTGGCGCATCGGGGGCTAAATACGCAACGCTTAAGTTGGTATCAGGTAACGTCGGTACCTTTTGGGAGAGTGCCATTTGTGGAAAATAGCACACAAAAGCGGTTATGATGATGGACATGGAACGGAATATTGGTTGAGCCATTTTTTCTGCCACTTATTCTTCAGAGATTAATATTGTATCAGGATTACAGACAATGACATTACTACAATGGGCTTTTTCCTTTAAAGGCAGAATAGGACGGCGACCATTTTGGGCAGGAGTTGCAGGCTGTTTTATTTTGATGACCCTGATCTCTCTCTTTCAAAACGCGTTTTCATTACCGGATGTTGTTGTGGTGGTGTTGTTTATTTTATTACTATATCCCCTTGCCGCAATTTTCACCAAGCGTCTTCACGATAGAGGTAAACCGGGAGGATGGTTTGCTTTAGTCGTGTTAGCTTTTGCTCTTTTTTCCTTCGATGTCAGCCAATTGGCCGAAATTTGGCAATGGGGTATTGGGCGCTTTCTTCCATTGCTGATTACGATGATGATGCTGATTGATTGTGGCGTTTTTGTAGGAATGGAAGGTGAAAATCCGTATGGAGAAAAGACAGATAAGGTCGATTATCTGTCTTAGCAGTTAGGCTATTACCAGTACTGTTCGCTAGTAATATGTCCCGGTTTACGGCGTAAATGTTTAACTAACCCGTGGGTTTCTTTGAGTTTATCCCGTGTATCTCGCACCATTTCTGGGTTGCCACACAGCATGATGTGGCATTTATCTGCGTCAATCGGCAACCCAACAAACTCTTCCAATTGATGATCTTCAATTAATGCGGGAACCCGTCCATATAGTGAGCCGGGGGCGTGTTCACGGCTCACAACAGTGACAATGCGTAGTTTTCCTTGGAATTGCTGCTCTAATTGCTGCATGAGCGGCAGGTAACTCAGATCTTTTTGGTAACGCACGGCATGCAGTAAGACGATTTTTTCAAAGCGTTCTAGCCCTTTATTCTCTTGTAAAATAGAGAGAAATGGACCAATAGCCGTACCTGTTGAAAGCATCCAAAGATGTTTACATTCTGGGATTTCATCTAGCACAAAGAAGCCAGAGGCCTCATCGGTGATTTGCAGTGTATCGCCGATTTGTAGCTCAGCTAGCTTCGGGCTCAGTTTTCCATTGGGAACAATGACGAAATAGAATTCAAGGCGGTTGTCACTGGGGGCATTCACATACGAGTAGGCGCGGGCAACGCGTTCCCCATTAACTTCAAGGGCGAGTTTAGCAAATTGTCCTGCAATAAACGGTTGAATAGGCGCATCCACCACTAAACTAAACAAGGTTTCTGTCCAATATTTGGCTTCAACCACCCGACCTGTTACCCAATTCGCCATAAATTTGTCCCTCTTATCGAAAAAGCCTCAGAGAAAGTATTCAACAGTGTGAATTATTTAAGATATACATTGCTGAACTTAATAGGATTTCATACTAGATCAGTTCATTGTTTATGCTTATCGATAAAGTGTTTTAGTAGATTGTTCTGCAAATGAGGAGTTTGGTAATTTTAATGTACAGTTAAGTTGACAGAGGTGGCGAATATTACTGCCAACGTGAAGTAAATTAAAATGGTGTCCTACCTCGAAAAATTCATAAATTTTGTTATCTTTATCACACAAGAACAACATCAATTGTTTGCTAGTTATATAATTCCAATGTAATGGGCAAAACAACGAATAAAAATCTATTATTTAATCCTGAGTGCAACTGTTCGTGTTATTAAACTTTAATAATGCGGCGCTATTGTGTGCTCAGGAATTGTGAATGTCTGAGAGCAAAATGAGAAAGCTTGAAAATTTTAATCTGTTGCTAATGTTGATTGCCCTCGCTGCGGTTGGGCAAATGACTCAAACTGTTTATGTCCCCGTGATTGCTGAAATTGCGGTGTATTTCGGTGAACCTTCGGGTGCTGTACAGCGCGTTATGGCGGCGTATCTGTTTTCTTACGGTTTTTCCCAGCTACTGTATGGTCCGTTATCTGACCAAATTGGTCGCCGTCCGGTGATTTTAGCTGGGTTATCTATCTTCTTAATTTCAACGATTGTCGCTATTTTTGCCCCAACGCTGACGGTATTGACGGTCGCGAGTGGTTTACAAGGTTTAGGTACAGGGGTTGCTGGAGTAATGGTGAGAACCATGCCGCGTGACCTGTATAAAGGCACTGCACTACGTTACGCCAATAGTTTGCTCAATATGGGGGTGTTAGTGAGCCCACTGTTAGCCCCTATGTTTGGTGGGATACTGGCGCATTTCTTTGGTTGGCACGCCTGTTATATTTTCTTATTCCTGTTGGGTGGCGGAGTGTTGTTCAGTATGTATCGCTGGATGCCGGAGACTCGTCCTATTTCACCTGAAAAACATAATTTAGTGGCGTCATACCGTGAATTATTATCTAACGGTTCGTTTCTTTCGTATTTGACGATGTTGATTGGTGCTCTGGCGGGGATCGCTGTTTTTGAAGCTTGTAGCGGTGTATTGATGGGTGGTGTCTTAGGGCTAAGCAGTATTACCGTCAGTATTCTGTTTATTTTGCCTATTCCTGCGGCGTTCTTTGGTGCTTGGTACGCGGGGCGTGAAGGTAAGAATTTCTCCACCTTGATGTGGCAGTCTGTACTGATTTGTTTAGCTGCGGGCATCATGATGTGGGTACCAGGTTGGTTTGGCATCATGAATACATGGACACTGTTGGTACCTGCCGCCATTTTCTTCTTTGGCGCTGGGATGTTATTCCCGTTGGCGACTACTGGTGCGATGGAGCCATTCCCATATTTAGCCGGTGCAGCAGGAGCATTAGTGGGTGGTTTACAGAACGTGGGTTCTGGTGTTGCAACGTGGGTGTCTGCGTTAATGCCACAAAATGGCCAGTTTAGCCTTGGCTTACTGATGTTCTTGATGTCGATGCTGGTCGTGTTGTGCTGGTTACCATTAGCGCGTCGTATGAGTCATACCGAGCGTATGGTTTAATTTAGAATACTGATTAAGTTTTATGTTAAGGGGGCAAATAAGCCCCCTGATTTATTATGCGACCAACGGTATGAAATGTGCTGACTCAACCCATTGAGTGGCTTGTTGTTGTGCGCTGATTGTGTCCTCTTTCATTCCTGCCATTTGTGAAGCGAGCGAGTTAAATTCCACAGGGCGATCGTAATTGAGAAACTCGGTATTTTCATCCAATGTTTGATTAGTATTTTGATTAAGCCAAACTGATCTGGCGGCTACATCATCATGTAAATGTTGATCGATATAAATTTTAATCCCCGCGATTTTTAAGCCTGGGATGCTGTCGATTGTTCCTTTGACTGAAAGTATATTTTTATTCTGGGATAAAAACCAAGGTTCCTGCGGCGTTTTTTCTTGGATAATACCTTGTTCATCGTAAATGAGTAGGGTCACCCAATATTGGTTATTTTTCTCAGTGATCCCTAGCTTGCTAATATCAATTTGTTGGTTGATATGCACATCAGAAAGTAGCCTGATATCAGAAAGAATATTTAAATGAGAGGTTGATATATCATTTTCATTATTTTGCATATCGAAATGATGAATTGGTTGGAAATGATGGGTTGTATCAACTTGATTATTTTGACCAAACGGGTCACTTAATGAGAAGTATTGTTGGTGTAATTGCCCGTTCTCTATCCAACTGGCACAAATCGCACTTTGCGGAGTGATATATTGAGAATTTACTTTCCCTGTTGAGATATCAATTAAATTTTTATCCGTTGCAGACCAAGATAATCGACTACCACGCCAATAGTTATCTATCTGCAATTGTTCCGGCACGGTTTTTCCATCACCATAAATAAATAAGCGATTTGCTAGAGATTCAGGATTTTTATAGTGATAGACCTCAGTATCTGTGCCATTTTCCGTCTTAATAATCTTGAGGCTAACTAATTCCCCCTTATTGGGAATATTCAAATTAAGTTCGTTATCCCTCAAGGAAATTTTTAGGGATTCGGTGAGTAGACCGGATGGCGTGACATAGGTGATCGTCAAACTATGAGAGGAATCAGAATGATCCTGTTGGATCAATTGCCCGAGAGTTTGAGTCACGGCGAGGTAACTATAAGGGTGTTGCGAGCCATCAGGTAAAGGAAGAAATATGCCATTAAGTTGGTAGACGGAGACATATTCGCCTGGGACTTCACTTTCGTTAATTTTAGATAAAAAATGTTGAGCCAAGTAAATATAGTAATCTGAATGCGCTAAGAATGCGTCGTATTGATCACTGTAATGAGGATAATCACTCGGATACATTGCGGGTATAATCTCATATTCTGGCTCGTCTTTACGGAAGGTTGTGTATTGCTGGCGATATGAATCATATGCGATGTTCTTACCATGACTTTCCGCTGGATATGGGTAACCTTCATTTGTGGTATGGCCGAGTGCAAGACCATGCCCAAACATTTCATGCCATAAAATACTGGGTTTTGATATTCCGCCACCAAAGTTATGGGTTGCTAACCCAATCACACCTGATGTGCCCCCCTCCATAGATAGCGGCAGGATAGCGATATAAAAAAATTCGCTATACAGCTCTGTTCTCCGCGCTGCTTTTTGGCTCTCTAAGTAAGAGCTCTCAATTTGTGACATTGATGGCTCTTGGATACTGCTTGGAGCGTCATACAAAAGATGAACTAGCGTCGTTCTATCTGTATAAATCACATCATCTTGAACGATACAAGGATATAAAGCCGATTTCTGAGGGATAGGGGGATAGCTATATAAGGTTAGCTGGTGAATGAGTAACTTGGCGAGCGCTTCTAATCCCCAACTGAGAGGGGAATGAGGGTAAGTACCGTGTCCATCTTGGTAAAGCGTTTTATGCGCGACATGTGCAGTGATGGGCTTTATCTTTTTGACTCTAGGAAAGAAACTTCCTTCAGCGGTATAGAAGGGAAATGGTGTACCCTCATCAGGCATTGCGTATTCAGCTTCAACATTTTGGATGCCATATTGAGTTATTGGTATACCCCCCGCGAGAATTTGTATCTCCATATCAGGTTGAATCCATTTTCCCTTTATCGGCGCGGTATAGCTGTAACGGTGCCAATCTTTAGCTTCAAAGCTAGGCGTATTAGGCGGTGGGGTGAGAGCGGCTGGAAGGTTTGATGGACCCGTTAAAACCACTTTCTCTAGTTCAACACCCTCTTTATTTCGAATAATGGCCACAATATCGGGTGCTGTAGCCTCCGATGCGCTGGTAATATCAATTTTTAATAATGCGGGTCGGTCAGCTGTTAAACTGAAGTATTTAGTATGAGGCTCAAGTAAGTGGGTTTGTGCTAGCTGAATACTGTGAATTTGCATATCGCTTGGCACGGGGTGATGACGCATCTGAGGCTGATGATAAATCGGATCTGGTAACGTAAAAATACGCTTACTTGGAAGGGACAGATAAGGCGCTTCTTCAGATTGTAGCTGAATAGACATAGGGGCAGAAACAGAGCCATCTTTCATAATGGCAATAAAATCAAACTGGTCATGCCCACGGAAAGATTGTTTACCATCAGGTATATATTGCCATTCTCCGGTTATTTCGTTTAATACAACCTCTCCAAATAATGGCTCTTCAATAAGCTGAAAATATTCAATTTCCTCATGAAATGGCAAACTTCCAGACAGCACACCTACGTGAAATTGATTGGCGATACCATGGGGATTCTCTGCAATAAGGATAGGGTGTAACTGCTGATTTTTTAGCTGAAATTGGGAAACAATCATGCCGCCACAGGTGATGACAATCTGGTTATTTTTATAATGTGCGGAGATAAGAGGGAGTTCAAGATCAGCGAGTTGCTGATTAACATAGTCTTCGATTTCGGCTGCAAGTCCCTCCCAGGAATCGTGTGGTGATAGGCTGATATCATCCAGTCTTAAAACGGTATTCAACCGTGAGCTATTTATGAGCTATTTATTTGAATTGAAAAATAATCGCTATTATTTCGCGTCTCTTCTGTGAGTGCGAACGAGTTTATCGATGTAGAAGGTAATGACAGTGCCTGCTGGTAGCCATCAGGGTTGAATAAAGAATGTGGGGCAGGTTGCTCAACCGAGGTATTTTCTGTGGTAATCAAGGGAGTGTGATGAATGAAATCATCAGGAATAAATTGAACTGATTCTTGCCCTGAAAACCCCCACCCTAAGCGGATATTGGGGGCATTATCTTGTGTCGTGGTGGTGATTTTAAAGTGAACTTGCTGCCCCTTTTGGGTATGTTTAATCGCGATTTCGCCACATTCATCTTGAGCATTAATTTGATGAGTGTACTGATCAATATCCAGTGTGAGGTTATAGGGATGATATTGTGTATCCACATAGAGGATAAGGCGTTCAGATTTAGGCACGGTGAGAACGCCTTCATAAACCCAAGTGGTTGGCTCTATTTGTTGAGGTAATCCGCTGAAATAGTAAGTTAAATTATCTAGAACATAATATTTTTGCTCGGAGCTATCTTCATAGAATGCAGGGGTGGCAGTGACGGATATCCCTGGTTGAGAATATTGAGCGAAAATCGTTGTATCTTGCTCAGATGCTGGGGAGTCTTGTATGTATTCTAGCTCGTCAAGAAGCAATTGAACTGGCTTCGAGATAAGCGTTGTATCATTTTCAATAATCAGTAAGCCGCCACCAGTCAATTCAAGCCAATGTCGTGCCAGCTCTACTTGCAGATCGTTAGCATCACCCGCAAGAATGAGCATGCCATAATGACGCTCTGATTGGCCGCTTGGAAGTAGTAACTCAACAAATTGCGATTGAGAACGAGGCTCTCCATCGCGCCATTGATGAGGGGAGTTAAAGCTATCAACCCATAAATTATGCAATGGATGGAATTTAAACCCTGAAAAATCATCTTCATCTAGAGTACTTAATAGATAGTTTTTTCGCTGTTCTCCCGGTAAACGGGGCTTATCCAGTAACCAGTTTGTGATATCAAAAGCGGCGTGTCCTGAATGTGTTTTCTGAGGATCGTCTTGTAGCCCTTCTAAGTAAAAACTGTCTGTGTGGATTTTTGCAACTCGTCCTCGATTTTTGTATAGACCAAGCTCTAAATATCCATGCTGTTGTGCTTGGGATGTGAGTTGTGCACTGGATTGATTGGTGTGCATCAATGCATATTTTTTCCGGTTATCCATAACCTTCACTCCTGAAATAATTTAAAAATAATTTTTTATAAAATAATTCATAAACATAGTTATTGCAGGGACGAATTCTAGATAAGCAGGTGGGAGCTTTCTAATTTATTATTCATCTATGAGTGATGTTTTTATTTATTAGCGAATTACTTGAGATGTTGCGATTCGTAGTCACCAGCAATAAAAAAGCAGTGCCGGAGCACTGCTTTGACGGTTTGCTTAGCAATATATTTTGTTTAGCAATATATGTCGTGATATCGAAAAGTTAAGCGCGGTCTTCCCACTCTTGAGCACGAGCGACCGCTTTTTTCCAACCTTCGTATTTATAATTGCGCTCAGTGGTTTCAATACCCGGTTTAAAGACACGTTCAATGTTGGCTTTACTTTGCAGTTCATCCAAACTTTCCCAGAATCCAACGGCGATACCCGCTAAGTAAGCGGCACCTAACGCGGTGCTTTCACGGACTTCAGGGCGTTCTACAGAGGTACCGAGAATGTCTGATTGGAACTGCATCAGGAAGTTGTTCGCAACAGCGCCACCGTCCACACGTAAGGCTTTTAGGCGTTCACCAGAATCGGCTTGCATCGCATCGAGGACATCGCGGGTTTGATAAGCGATGGATTCCAATGTGGCACGGATAATGTGGTTGCGGTTTGCCCCACGTGTTAAGCCAAAGATAGCGCCGCGCGCATACGGATCCCAATATGGAGCGCCTAAACCAGTGAATGCAGGCACCACATACACACCGTTGCTATCTTTAACTTTGGTGGCGAAATATTCGGAGTCCGTAGATTCATCAATCAGTTTCAATTCATCACGTAGCCACTGAATAGAGGCGCCGCCCACAAACACCGCACCTTCAAGGGCATAGTTCACTTCGCCTTTAGGACCGCAAGCAATAGTGGTTAATAGACCATGATTAGAGCGAACTGCGGTATCACCGGTATTCATCAAGAGGAAGCAGCCAGTTCCGTAGGTATTTTTTGCCATACCGGATTTTACGCACAATTGACCATACAGTGCTGCTTGTTGGTCGCCCGCAATGCCCGAAATTGGAATACGTGTACCGCCTTTACCCCCAATGTTGGTTTGTCCGTAAACGTCAGAGGAAGGGCGGACTTCTGGCAGCATGTTACGAGGAATATTTAATGCTTTAAGGATTTTGTCATCCCATTCTAAATTACGAATGTTGAATAACATGGTACGAGAAGCGTTGGTATAGTCAGTGACGTGGACGCGACCTTGAGTCATTTTCCAAACTAACCAAGTATCGACAGTACCGAACAGTAATTCACCTTTTTCTGCGCGTTCACGAGCACCTTCGACGTTATCGAGGATCCATTTTACTTTGGTTCCTGAGAAGTAAGGGTCAACCACTAAACCCGTGTTTTGGCGAATATACTCTTCAAGTTCTTTATCGTTCGTTTTTAAATGGGTACAAAAGTCAGCGGTACGGCGGCATTGCCAAACAATCGCATTATAGACAGGTTTACCTGTCGCTTTCTCCCAAACAATCGTGGTTTCACGTTGGTTAGTGATACCGATACCTGCCACTTCATCGGTACGAATATCGGCTTTAGCGAGAACTTCAATTAATGTCGAACTTTGCGTTGCCCAAATTTCCATTGGGTCATGTTCTACCCAGCCTGGTTTTGGGTAAATTTGCGTGAATTCGCGCTGGGAAATACTGACGATATTTGCATCATGGTCGAGAACGACAGCTCGCGAACTGGTTGTGCCTTGATCAAGAGCGACAATATATTTTTTAACGATATTGGTTTCTGTTGTCATAATTTAAACCTGTTCAGCAATGGGTTAATCTGGTTTTAGGTAAACCCAGTTTTAGAAATAAGAAACGGTATTAAGAGGATTTTTTCTCTTCTTCATCAGACTCGCAAGTCATACAAGGCAGATGGCGACCAATGAGTTTACGATAACCGAATGCCCCTAGCAGACCACCAACAATCGGCGCAGTCAATGGGACAAGGAAATAAGGAATATCACGTCCGCCGGTCAGGGCAATATCACCCCATCCAGCTAAATAAGCCACGACTTTCGGACCAAAGTCACGCGCTGGGTTTAAGGCGAATCCAGTCAATGGACCAAAAGAGCCACCGATAACCGCAATTAAGATACCAATTAATAATGGTGCTAATGGACCTTTAGGAACGCCATTGCCATCATCAGTTAAACCTAAAATTAAGCAGACTAAAATGGCGGCAATCACCACTTCAATAAAGAACGCATGGAACACGCTGATTTGTGGCGCAGGGTAAGTTGAGAAGACACCCGCTGTAAACAAACTTTCTTGTGTGCCACGAACAATATGGTGAACTTGTTCGTAATCGAAAAAAACAGGGGAATACATTGAGTAAACTAGGGCAGCAGCACAAAAGCCCCCGAGCATTTGAGCGATAATGTAAGGAACGACTTTTCGCTTATCGAAACACGCGAATAACCATAATGCTAATGTGACGGCAGGGTTTAAGTGAGCGCCAGAGATGCCCGCAGTTAGGTAAACAGCCAGTGCGACGCCGAAGCCCCAAATCACACTAATTTCCCAAAGACCTAACTGAGCACCTGCAATACGTACAGCCGCGACACATCCTAAACCAAAAAAAACCAACAGAGCAGTTCCAAGAAACTCCGATATACACTGACCTGTCAGTGTTGAAGGTGTCATTTTGCTCATAAATGTTCATCCTGCAATAGTTGTTAAGAGAGGTGTTTTGCACGAGTATAATTTTCTCTGCGAAAATTTATTCTGTTAATTTAGCGAGAAAAAAGATAATCGAATATTGCGATTTGTGAAAACTGTGTGTCAAATCACCAAAAAACGAAAACAAACAATCATTTTTAAGGTCGAATTCAAACATTTGAATAGTCACGGGCGAGACAATTAAAAGAATAATGTTTGTAATCAAGTGTAAGTCACTGGACACAGAGGATCATGCTACTTACAATCGAGGGAAAGCGCTTATAAAGGGAGATCCGAACATGTCATTTGAAGTATTTGAGAAACTAGAATCCAAAGTTCAACAAGCCATCGACACCATTGCATTAATGCAAATGGAAATTGATGAACTGAAAGAACAAAACAGTGCATTAAGCCAAGAGTTACAAGCCAACAAATCAGGTACTGAATCACTGGTTCGTGAAAATGAACAGCTGAAGCAAGAGCAGGCGACTTGGCAGGAACGTTTGCGTACACTTCTCGGCAAGATGGAAGAAGTTTAATTCCCTTCATACTTCAAGCCACAGGGGTGTTGGCTTCGTTTGGATACCCGAATCACATACTTATGTATGCTCATCGGGATATCCTCCACTTGCCGCCTACCTGTGACTCGAATTATTTTGGGAATGTAGGGGTATGTAGAAGTGTTTTCTGAAAGAAGTGAAAAACGGAAAACAGAAAACAGAAAACAGAAAAGAAAAAGGCAGATAGTGATATCTGCCTTTTTTGTGGAGTTTGGTGGGGCTATTCGTCGATGGTTTCGTCGAAATCGTCGTTGGCTGCTTGGGTCAGTGGTTCTTCGGATAAAATCATGCCCGTGTTATCGGCATACAGATAATCGCCGGAGAAGAATGTCACGCCGCCAAAATTAACGCGGATATCGCTTTCGCCGATACCTTCGTCAGGGCAACCCGCAGGGATTGCAGCAACTGCTTGGATGCCGAGATCTAACTCCATTAATGCATCCACTTGACGGACGGCACCGTAAACCACAATACCTTCCCAGCCATTGTCTACCGCTAATCGCGCGAGCTCAGCGTCAATCAGTGCTTTACGCACTGAACCACCGCCATCCACCAGCAAGATGCGCCCATGGCCGTCTTCTTCCAGCAAATCATACAGAATGCCATTATCTTCAAAGCATTTTACTGTAATGATTTGACCGCCAAATGAAGTACGTCCACCAAAGTTGGAGAATAAAGGTTCTACTACATTAACGCTTTCTTGGTAGATGTCGCAGAGTTCGGAAGTATCATATTTCATAGGATTTAGGTCTTTTTTGCTGCAAGAGGAAGGTCAGTATATCCCTTTTAGTCACTGATTGGCAAAATTCCCGCCAGAAAATAAGCGGGAAAAGTCAAAAAAACAGCAAATAATTGAGACTATTTACTCAGGATAACCCCAAGGGAGAATAAAACGTTGGTGACTAAAGCGATTTTCACCATATTTTCTAGCATTGGGCGCATCCCTTCTGGGGTAGGATCAGAAAGCACTTTGCGTACATGATTCATCAGCATTGGCACCGCCAATAAGAATAACCAGCCCGCCCAACCTGTTAAATAGAGTAAATTGAAAAATACCAAACATAAGATGGAAACGATGATGATAATGGCGTGGTACATGCGCGCGCCTTGTGGACCTAAACGCACTGCCAACGTGTTTTTACCCGCTTTAATGTCGTTTTCAATATCACGCATATTATTGATATTTAAAACAGCTACAGACAGTAAACCGCAAGCTGTTGCTGGTAGGATAGTGATGATATTAAAGCTATTCGCTTGTAGGTAAAAAGTACCAATCACACTTAACCAACCAAAGAAAATGAGAACGGAAATATCCCCAAGACCAAGGTAGCCATAAGGTTTTTTACCGACGGTATACGTAATGGCAGCCACGATAGCCACTAACCCTAAGCCAAGGAATCCGATGGCATCTTCTGGTTTTTCGCACGCGACAATAATCAACAATAGACCGGAAAGGCAAGCCGCGAAGATATTCAGCTTCAGCGCTTTTTTCATATCTTCTTTGGTGATGACGCCTTTTTGCATTCCACGCAGAGGTCCGATGCGTTCAGCGGTGTCTGAGCCTTTAATCGCATCGCCATAGTCATTGGCGAGGTTAGATAAAATTTGTAATAAGCCCGCTGTGATAATAGAAAGCAGAGCGACAGGCCACTTAAAGTTACCCGTGAAATAGGTCAATGCGGATCCAGTGACGATGGCAATCACCCCTAATGGTAGGGTTTTTGGTCGTAAACTTTCTAGCCAAGCTTGTTTGCGGCTGATTGAAGATGAGTTCATGTAATTTATTCACCGTACTCGTGATATTTCAATGGGTAACGTGGCTTTGCTGCTGAGTGACCGTTTGAATTATTGGGAGTAAATGTTCTTATTAAGTTGGATTTTATATGTCAAAAGTGCAGCAAGATTGCTGCACTTTAGCTAACATCCATTAAGGATACATGAAAACCTGATAATTAATAAGATTATAAAATAAATCTACTCAGGTCTTCGTCTGCTACCAGTTCGTCTAAGTGTTGGCGGACATACTCAGCATCAATTGTAATGCTTTGTCCGTCGCGCTCGCTGGCGTCGAAAGAGATATCTTCCATCAGACGTTCTAGCACAGTATGTAAACGACGCGCACCGATATTCTCGGTTGATTCATTCACTTGCCATGCAGATTCTGCAATTTTGCGAATACCATCTGCGGTGAATTCAACGCTAACACCTTCTGTTGCCATCAACGCTTTGTACTGTTCAGTCAAAGAAGCATTAGGCTCAGTTAAGATGCGCTCGAAATCTTCAGTGGTCAGCGCCTGAAGTTCAACACGAATTGGCAGACGACCTTGCAGTTCCGGAATCAAATCAGATGGGCTAGAGACTTGGAATGCCCCAGATGCGATAAACAGGATGTGGTCAGTTTTCACCATACCGTGTTTGGTTGAGATGGTGCAGCCTTCGATTAATGGTAATAGGTCACGCTGAACCCCTTCACGGGACACATCTGGACCTGAACTTTGACCACCACGTTTACAGATTTTATCGAACTCATCAATAAACACGATACCGTTTTGTTCAACCGCTTCAATGGCTTGTTCTTTCAGCTCTTCAGGATTAACCAGTTTTGCCGCTTCTTCTTCCACCAACAGTTTAAAAGCTTCTTTGATTTTCATCTTACGAGGCTTCTGTTTTTGACCTGCTAAGTTTTGGAACATAGATTGTAGCTGGTTGGTCATCTCTTCCATACCTGGAGGAGCCATGATTTCAACGCCCATTGGTGCTGCGGAAACTTCAATTTCAATTTCTTTATCGTCTAACTGACCTTCACGTAATTTCTTACGGAATGCTTGGCGTGCTGGTGATTGCTCATCAACAGGTTCTGCTTGTCCCCAGTTATTTTTTGCTGGTGGGATCAACACATCAAGAATGCGTTCTTCCGCCATTTCTTCGGCACGATAACGGTTTTTCTCGATAGATTGTAAACGCACCATTTTTACCGCAGAATCGGTAAGATCGCGGATGATAGAGTCAACTTCTTTACCTACATAGCCCACTTCCGTGAACTTAGTGGCTTCAACTTTGATGAATGGCGCATTTGCCAGTTTGGCTAAACGGCGTGCGATTTCGGTTTTACCTACCCCGGTAGGACCAATCATCAGAATGTTTTTGGGAGTCACTTCATGGCGTAAATGCTCATTTAACTGCATACGGCGCCAGCGGTTACGCAGGGCGATAGCAACAGAACGTTTAGCTTTATGTTGACCAATAATATGGTTGTCGAGTTCGCTGACAATTTCGCGTGGAGTCATTTCGGACATGCTAGCAATCCTTATGATTTTGAAGAAATTTCTTCAAAGTTGACATTATGGTTGGTGTAAATACAGATATCTCCCGCTATCGCGAGGGCTTTTTCCGCGATTTCGCGAGCGCTTAAGTCTGTATTTTCGAGAAGGGCGCGTGCTGCTGATTGGGCATATGGACCACCAGAGCCAATCGCAATCAGGTCATTTTCAGGCTGAACGACGTCGCCATTACCCGTAATAATTAATGAAGTGTGTTCATCAGCGACGGCAAGCAGTGCTTCTAATTTGCGCAGCATGCGGTCGGTACGCCAATCTTTGGCTAATTCCACCGCCGCTTTAGTGAGGTGTCCTTGATGGAGTTCAAGTTTGCGCTCGAACAGTTCAAAGAGTGTGAATGCGTCTGCGGTGCCACCGGCAAATCCTGCAATGACTTTGTCGTTATATAAACGGCGTACTTTGCGGACATTGCCTTTCATGACGGTATTACCCATCGTCGCCTGTCCATCACCACCGATTACAACTTGGCCATTACGGCGAACACTTACGATTGTTGTCATGAGTTAGCCCCTGGTTGTATTACAAAAAGAATGCAGTTGATTTCATTTTTTGATAGATAAATTTCAAGTGATAGTGGTCTATTCACTATCACTTGAAAGAGATTGATCTCAAAAATAACTGCTTACGAGTACGTTAAAACAGTAGATGGGGGGGCGGCGGGGATTTTTCAACCCCCAGAAGCACGAAGAATACAACCACTCACACCAACGCCTGCTGCACGGTCACGCATGTTTTCAGCGGTGGACTTAGAATATGGGCCTAATACGATGCGATGCCAGCCACCACCTGCGGTGACGCGACTTTCGATACCTGCAAATGCGAGAGTGGCACGTACTGACTCAGCCTGTTCTGCTGTTTTAAATGAACCGCATTGCACGAGCATATTCTGCATTTTATTCACAGGAGCTGTCTCAGGTTTAGGTTCAGATTTCACTTCCGGTTTTGTGACAGGCTGAGCTTGCTGAACTGGCGCAACTGGACGTGTTTCCGGTTTTTGCTCAATAATCGACGGTTTGCGTTGAGTCGGAGTTTCAACGGGCTTAGCTGGTTCATTGATCACCACTTGTGAGCGCGGTACCGGCTTACCATTAAATGGCACTTCTTGCAGGTTGGTCACAGGTTGACGACGATCAGAATCCATTTGTTCTAACAACTGGCGCTGTTCGGTAGTGAGATCAGACTGACGAATATTGCCGCTATTTGTGCTAGGTTGCGATGGCGAAGTGTAATCTTGCCAAGGCTCTTCCAGCTCCCTTTTATAGCGCCAAGGTTCTTCAGGTTTAGGTGGCAGCGTGCTACCCGGTTTTGCAGCTTGAGTGGGGAGTGCAGTTTGAGGCGCTTCTTTTTTATTATGAGTAATAAAAAATAGCCCACCAACGAATAACACCACAATAGCGACCGCCACAATTAATGTGGTTAGCGGTAGCCCTTGGGCCTTCTTCGATTTGCCTTTGCTTTTTTTACGAGCGGACGACCGTCCTCGAGCTACATAATCTTTTTGTGCCACGCTATTAATTCACTAGTTGTCAGTTGTTAATCGTTATTTAGGTCATATGTTACTTAACCTTAACGATTTTGCCTAGCATTTAGGCGCTTTTGTACTCTCTCTAACGATTAAATCAGAATCTAGGAGACGAGAACCTGCGGTGACACTATTTCCGTGTAGCTGTTCTAGTAATAATAGCATCGCATGGCGACCAATTTCCCTGCGAGGGTGATTGATGGTCGTCAGTGCGGGTAATGTATATTTGGCTTGCTCAAGGTTATCAAAGCCGACAAAAGAGATATCGTCGGGAATGTTCAGACCCATTTTCTTCGCTTGCCACATGGCACCGAATGCCATGATATCAGTATGGCAGAAAACGGCAGTCGGTGGCTCTGGTAAAGAAAGTAATGTTTTTAATGCTTCAGCGCCGCTTTCATGAGAGAAATCTCCACGTACAATATAGCTCTCTCTTAGCCCTTCTCCGGTGCGTAACATGGCTTTTTTATACCCTTCTAAGCGGTATTGGCTATGTGGCATCTCTTCAGGTCCTGCGATACAAGCAATACGTTTATGACCTTGTTTTAGCAGGTAATGGGTAGCATTGAAGGCCGCGGTGAGGTTATCAATATGCACCGTTGGGAGTTTTAACTCTGGCGCGAATTCGTTAGCCATCACAATTGGCGGTAGATTTTTTTGTTCCTCGGTTGAGACATCAAACGGTAAGTTAGAGCCCAACAGAACCATGCCATCAATCTGTTTGGTAATGATCAGGTTGATAAAGGCATTTTCTTGTTTCTGTTGATGTTTACAGTCACCAATCAGCACAAAGTAACCTTCGTGAGCAGCCACTTCTTCAATACCGCAGATCACATCGCTGAAGAATGGATCGCTAATGTCTGGGACGATCGCGAGAATAGTTTTGGATTCATTGCGTTTATAGCTGCGGGCAAGGTTATGAGGATAATAGCCAACATCTAAGACGGCTTGCTCAACTTTTTGGCGTGTTTGCAGGGAGACTTTTTCAGGGTTCATCAATGTCCGAGAAACGGTGGCTGTTGATACGCCAGCTGCGTTCGCGACATCTTTCATGGTCGCCGTATTATTGTGCTTTTTACTTTCCACAACGCCTTCCTTTGTCTATTTAATCGATTGCTTTTTTTTGAATGGCGCGAACACGTCATTTTGTTAATTAAAAGACATTCTAAAGAGTTTCACAATAATATCTGTTACCTAGTTTGCATAAAAAGTGTGACTTGCATCATTTTTTAGAGCTGCCTCGCAAATTTTGAAAATAGTTATAGTGATATCCACTTAATCCAAATTCTTCATCCATGTATTTATGGCAAAAAATGACGGTTTAGTTATTGTTGTCAGTTAGTTACAGTACCTATTTTTCAGGTAAATTAGTGCTGTTAACCATCCGTAGGGTCCACATCAACATTCCATTTTACCTTGCGGCTTTCCGGTTGTTTTAGTAACTCAGGTAATAATTGCGCCATAAACTGTTGCAGATAGGCGCGTGATGGATGTTGCAATAAAAGCTGCCAGCGAAAACGTCCGCCTCGTTTGGCTTGAATAGACGGTGCAGGACCTAAAATCCATAAGCGTGAGTCACTTTGTGGGTGTTGGCTAATATATTGGCGAACATTCTGTAAAAATTGCCGTGAATCCTGATTATTATGATCTTCAGAGCGGATCAAAATATGGCTAGTGAACGGAGGGAGCATTGCCACTCGGCGCTCTTCAAGGGCTTCTGCGGAAAAGGCGTTATAGCCACTTTCTAGTAAGGTGAGCAAAAGCGGGTGCTCAGGGTGGTGAGTCTGTAAGAACACTTCCCCCTGCTTACCTGCTCGTCCTGCTCGTCCGGATACCTGAACATATAATTGTGCGAAACGTTCGGCGGCTCTAAAATCGCTAGAAAATAAGGCGCCATCAACATCCAGCAATGCCACGAGCGTCACATCAGGGAAGTGGTGTCCTTTCGCCAGCATTTGTGTGCCAATCAAAATTCGCGCGCCGCCTTCATGGACAGCGTTCAAGTGTTGCTCTAGTTCGCCTTTACGGCTGGTGGTATCTCGGTCGATACGAGTCACAGGTACATCTGGAAATAGCTCGGAAATCCCTTCTTCCAGTTGCTCGGTTCCCATCCCGACAGGCACTAAATGCGTCGACCCACATTGCGGGCATTGGCGTGGGACAGGGCGTTGGCTATCACAGTGGTGGCAGCGTAACTGATGAAAATTTTGGTGCAAAGTATAGTAATGATCGCAACGCTGGCATTCCGCTATCCAACCACATTCATGGCAGATAAGCGCAGGTGAATAACCTCGACGATTTAAAAATAAAATTACCTGATTATTTTGTGCGAGGTGATTTTTAATATGTTGGATCAGTAAATGGGATAGTCCAAATTTAAGTGGCTGCCCTTTTAAATCAATCAAATGCTGCTCAGCGGGGCGGGCGTTTCCTGCACGGATAGTGAGATTTAATTGACGATATTTATTCTGTTGAACATTGCTCAGTGTTTCGAGTGATGGCGTCGCAGTTCCCATGATAATTGGGATATTTTCTTTTTTTGCACGGAAAACCGCCAAATCACGGGCATGGTAGCGCCAGCCATCTTGCTGTTTATACGAACTGTCATGCTCTTCATCGATAATAATAATGCCAAGACGAGCAAATGGCGTGAACAAGGCAGAGCGAGTCCCGATGATAATGCCGTTAGAACCTTGCTTTGCCCGTAACCAAACCGCTAAGCGTTCACTGTCATTGAGCGCAGAATGCAGCACATCCACAGGAACGTTAAAGCGTTCACGGAAGCGATTAATAGTTTGTGGTGTTAAGCCAATTTCGGGGACTAATACCAAGGCTTGTTTACCTTGAGCCAGAATATTTTCTAACACACTCAGGTAGACTTCGGTTTTTCCCGATCCGGTGATCCCCGCCAGTAACCACGGCGAAAAATTATCATCTTCTGCGCGAATTGCGCCTACAGCAGTAGCTTGTTCGCTATTGAGTCGTAAACGTTCTCCACTCACGGCAAACTGTGATTGCCATTTTTCCGCAACTGGTTGAACAGGGTGCAACTCGGCATACTGTTTTTTCTTTAATGCTTGCAGGGCGCTTTCACTGATTTCAAGCTCACTAACTTGATGGCGATAAACCGGACGGCGGCGTAAGAGCGCTAATGCTTGCTGCTGTTTTGGGGATCGTTTTAGCTCATTCAGATCCACCGCTTGGCCTTCTTCAGTCACTTGCCATTGCCAGATCGGCGTAAATTCAGCGGGTTTCCCTTGGCGTAATAGGGTCGGCATCGCGTGAAATAATACTTCGCCAATTGGGTAATGATAATATTGAGATGACCATAGCAGCAGCTGCCAGAGATCGTCGGGGAACAGGGTTTTTGAATCTAATACCAGCTCCACGGCTTTGAGTTGGTCTTCGGGAAATTCGCTTTTATCGCTCAGATTGACAACCACACCAAGGGCTTGGCGTTTGCCAAAAGGCACCATAACTCGCCCACCGATGACGGGGACTGGCATATTTGCACCCAAGAGATAATCAAATGTGCGATTTAAAGGAACAGGTAACGCCACCTGAACGACGATCATAGCTGGATTTCCGTCTGTTTTTTGTACAAAAATATGAGGGTATTCTGTTAGAGTACCACAAAAATCATGCTATTTTCATTGCGTGATAAACAGATTTTCTGTATGATCCGCCGCCTTTGGTATCAATTAATTTTGTTTTGCCAATAAACTAAATTTAATCAACACGACGTGTGGTGTCCGGCGTTAGGGCTGGAATGGCGACACGGCCTTATTAGAGGTTCTCCCATGAAAAAAGGTATTCACCCTAAATACGAAGAAGTTACTGCAACTTGTTCTTGCGGCAACGTAATGAAAATCAACTCAACAGCTGGTCACTCTCTGAACCTGGACGTTTGTGGTAACTGCCACCCGTTCTATACTGGTAAACAACGTGATGTTGCTACCGGTGGTCGTGTTGATCGCTTCAACCAGCGTTTCAGCATCCCAGGTGCTAAAAAGTAATAAAACCTGTCACGTTGAAGTTGATTTAACGTATTCAGTAAGAAAACCTGTTCAATTGAACAGGTTTTTTATTGCCTAAAATTCGTCAATTGAGCTGTTAAAAACGGTAGGCGACTCCAAACATAAAGTCATGGCTGGCGAGATTGAATTGGGATTTGTGGGTATCACCAGGATCAAATGCATCTTTAGTTGTGATCTGATACTTCCCTGCATCTAAGAAACGATAACTCATATCAAATAATAAATTGTCGCTCCATGCATATTGACTACCGAAGCCTATACTCCATGCTAATTTATTAATTCTTTCCGATGCTGAATTCAGGTCTGTAGATTTACTACTAGGCGTTTGGAGAAATGTTTGTAGTTCTCTATCATATCGAGTACTTGCCAGACCTAATCCAAAAGAAATATAAGGTGTAAACTGAGTCTGGTTTTTCATATCGTAGTATCCATTTAGCATCACTGTTGTGAGAGTTGCTTCATTTTTCATATCTGTAGATGCATCTATGCCAGATGGAGTAGAAACCTTAGCAACATTATAATTATTTTGAATTTTCCCTCTCATACCAAGCTCTAATTCACTACGAATAGGCAGTGAAAATTGATCGTAAAAGTTATAGCCAATAGCAAGGTAATTACCAAAAGCAGAATGACTTTTATCACTAAAATTGATGGTACTAAAATTGGGATCGCTGAGACTTGCGGATTTGAGCTTTGAATCATACATATTCAAAACTGATACACCAATTTTACTGGATATATATACGCCGTTATTACTGGATGCTATTGCTAAATTAGCAAACAACAAGCAACTTGAAGCCAAAAGTAAATTTTTCATAATTAAGCACCAGTGAATGATTTCGGATGGAAACCTTACTGGAGTATAAGTGATGAAGGCGGGGTTATAGTCAGTGTAAGAAACTTCGAGGGATTGCGCTAAAAAGAGAGAATAAAATGAATATTCATCAGAATTAAATTCTGTATAATATAGATTATAAGAAATAAATTCTCATCATAATTGTAATATTTAGATTCAATGGCTGAAAGAAGTAGGTTGGCACCTCAAGAATATGTATTAAGGTGCCAACTGAAAATCCTTAGAAACGGTAAGTTATACCAAACATAATGTCATGGCTTCTCACTTTGACTTTAGAAGTGTTTTCTTGGCTATCTGCGTAGTAACTCGCTTCAGATTTTCCTGCATCTAAGAAGCGGTATCCCATATCTAATGAAACGTGATTATTCACTCTGTATTGCGAACCTAAGCCGACGCTCCACGCAAAATTAGTGGTGGTTTTAGATTTGGTGAATTTTTCATGAGTGAATTGGTTCATGCTAACAATATGTTCATTGTAGTCGTAGCGCATTTTGTGGTTAATGCTTGCCATACCTAACCCGACGTTCACGTAAGGGGTAAATTTGGTGTCATTTTTGAAATCATAATAGGTATTGAGCATTACCGTATTTAAGGTGATATCGGTTTTGACATCATCCGAGCTACTTAAATCGACGTGGTCGTTGTAGGACGCCAAGTTATGGCTTGTGGAGGCTTTTTCCCTCATCCCAAATTCAAGTTCGGTACGCAGAGGTAACGTGGTGGTTTTTGAAAAATCGTAACCGACGGCAATGTTGCCGCCGAAAACAGAATCATTGGTATTTCCGAGATTGGTTTTTTCAAATTCGTTATCGCTAGTGAGCCATTTTTGATTTGAAACTTGGACAATTGAAGCCCCGATTTTACCTGAGACATACAGGCTTTCTGCCCCTGCAAAGGCAGCACTAGACACCAAACTGAGTAGAGATACGGCAATAATTTTTTTCATTATAAATTCCATTTAGCTATGTATTCGAATCACGCAATATGAGTATAGATAACTATTAAATTTATCTATGCAGGATCCCCATAAAACTTGATATACAGCAGGCTTTATTGTTTTTTAATATAATTAAGCATTTAGCTGTAAAAATAGTCTTTAGAGGAAAGAAAAATCGCGCTTTATCTGACGGATGGCTTGTGCTTGAGATTAATCCATGGTGAAACGCGTACATTGGTTATCGGCAACAAATGAAATTGCTTAACAGTATGAAGATAATGAAAATAAATGATGGGTGGAGCAGAGGGTAAGAGTGTTATTGAGGTGAAATAGGTTGATAAGATAAGTCACACTCGACCCACATCAGTAAGTCGAGCGTTAAAGAAAGACGCGGAGGGATTAATATTCCCAAGTTTCTGGGTCAATACCCAGTTCACGCATGATCTCTTTTGCTGCTTCAGGGATCTCATCATTGCGTTCTTTACGCAAATCATCATCATCCGGCAGCGGTTGACCAGTAAACGCATGCAAAAAGGCTTCGCACAGTAATTCACTGTTAGTCGCGTGGCGCAAGTTATTGATCTGACGACGAGTACGTTCATCAGTTAAAATTTTCAGTACTTTTAAAGGAATCGATACTGTAATTTTTTTGACTTGCTCGCTTTTTTTGCCATGTTCAGCATACGGACTGACATATTCACCGTTCCATTCAGCCATGAGATACCTTGGATATATTCATTGATAATAAAAGTAATATACGAGTGTCAGTTTCCTGATCCTGAAGATGAATTTTTTTCAAGATACACTCAGCATACGGGTTAAGAATAAAGGGCTTAAGTTATTATTTAATGCGTATTAAAATCAATAAATTAAGTCTTTTTATATGCCGGTAAGGTGGTCTAACTATCCATTGGCACATAATTATTATGGCTGATTATTCCATTAGTTGTTATAAACGTAAAGAGGTTTAGACGTCCAGACATGTTGACGGCTAAATTTGCTTTGAGTATGATTTGAGCTATCCCATACTTGGAGAGACACTCATGACATACAAAGCATCCACTATCGCGATACATAATGGACTCAATGAAGACTCGCAATTTGGTTGCGTTGTTCCTCCCATCTATTTATCTAGCACCTATAATTTTACAGATTTCAATGAGCCAAGAACCCATGATTACTCCCGTCGTGGTAATCCTGGGCGAGATATTGTGCAGCGAACACTGGCACAGCTAGAAGGGGGAAGTGGTGCCGTGATGACTAACAGCGGGATGTCGGCTCTCCATCTATTATGCACGGTATTATTACAGCCGGGTGATTTGCTCGTTGCTCCGCACGATTGCTATGGCGGCAGCTACCGTTTATTTAATAGCTTGAGCCAAAAAGGGGCTTATCAGGTTGAATTTGTTGATCAAAGTGACGAATCTGCGTTGCAAGCGGCATTAGCGAGAAAACCCAAACTGGTACTCATTGAAACCCCAAGTAACCCGTTACTGAGAATTTACGATATCCAACATATTTCGACGCTTGCACATCAAGCAGGGGCTTTGGTGGTGGTGGATAACACATTTTTAAGCCCTGCATTACAGCAACCATTAGCGTTAGGTGCTGATTTTGTTGTACATTCTTGTACAAAATATCTCAATGGTCATTCAGATATTATTGCGGGTGCGGTGATTGCAAAAGAAGAGAAATGGGCTCTAGAATTAGCATGGTGGGCGAATAATATCGGTGTCACTGGCGGTGCATTTGACAGTTATCTGCTACTCAGAGGTATGAGAACATTGTTGCCTCGCATAAAACAGCAGCAGCATAATGCGGGTGAAATCGTAAAATATCTTAAAACTGAGCCGCTGGTGAAGAAAATATATTATCCTGCCTTGAGTGATCATCCGGGACATCACACTGCCGCCGCGCAACAATCTGGCTTTGGCGCAATGTTAAGTTTTGAATTTGCAGGCGATGAAGCGCAACTTCGTCAGTTTTTACAGGCGCTGAGCTTGTTTACATTAGCGGAATCTCTCGGTGGTGTAGAAACTTTGATTTCCCATACGGCGACCATGACCCATGCTGGCATGTCTCCTGAAGCGCGAGCCGCAGCAGGTATTACTGATAGTTTATTGCGCATTTCAGTCGGTCTTGAAGATAGTCAGGATCTTATCGCAGATTTAAGCCACGCATTTAAGGTTGCGTCATAACGTTAGCGGAGTTTTTGATGAGTGCAATAACAGCATTTGAGGTGATCCCTTGTCACCGACAGTTACACAAGTTTGGGGGAAGTAGCTTAGCTGATGTGAAATGTTATCAGCGTGTCGCCACCATTATGGCGAACTACAGCCAACCCGGCGATTTAATGGTTGTTTCTGCGGCAGGGAGTACCACAAACCAGCTGATAAGTTGGCTTAAATTAAGCCAGAGTGACCGTATTTCTGCCCATCAAGTGCAGCAAGCGCTACGCCGCTACCAGCAAGATTTGATCAGTGGTTTACTGCCTGAAGAGAAGGCTAATGAGCTCAATCAGCTATTTGTTGCGGATTTAGAACGACTCAGTGGGCTACTGGATAAACCTATCAATGATGCTGCCTACGCAGAAGTTGTGGGGCATGGTGAAATTTGGTCTGCACGTTTAATGTCTGCCGTGCTTGAACAGTTTGATATGGCAAGCGCTTGGCTAGATGCACGTACATTTTTACGTGCAGAAAGAGCAGCGCAGCCACAGGTGGATGAGGTTCAATCCCGCCATCTCCTACAGCAATTACTGGTGCAACATCCTCAGCGCCGTCTTGTGGTCACAGGGTTTATCTCCCGTAATCAAAAAGGTGAAACCGTCCTGTTAGGACGTAATGGCAGTGACTATTCGGCTACCCAAGTAGGGGCATTAGCGGATGTCGGCAAAGTCACTATTTGGAGTGATGTGGCAGGGGTATACAGTGCGGATCCTCGCAAGGTGAAAGATGCATGTCTATTGCCGTTATTGCGTTTAGATGAAGCGAGTGAATTGGCTCGCCTTGCTGCGCCTGTCTTACATACGCGTACTTTGCAGCCTGTTTCCGTCAGCAATATTGATTTGCAGCTGCGCTGTAGCTACCAGCCGGAGCAAGGCTCCACCAAAATTGAGCGTGTATTAGCCTCGGGGACGGGGGCAAAAATTGTCACCAGCCACAACGATGTGTGCTTAATTGAGCTGCGAATTGCTGCAGGGCGCGACTTCAACCAAATCTGCAAGGATGTGGATTTATTATTAAAACGCGTACAACTTCGCCCATTGGCGCGAGGCGTTCACCATGACCGCGCTATCTTGCAACTGTGCTACACCTCGGAAGTGGTGGAAAGCGCGTTGAATGTATTGGAAGAAGCGGCATTGCCTGGGTCTCTTTCATTACGTGAAGGTTTTTCACTGGTGGCTCTGGTTGGCGCTGGTGTGTGTAAAAAACCGCTGCATAGCCACCGTTTTTATGAAGAGCTTAAAGGGCAGCCGGTTGAGTTTATCTGGCACTCAGAAGATGGCATTAGCTTAGTCGCGGTACTGCGTACTAATCAAACTGAGCATATCATTCAAGGTATGCACCAAAGCTTATTCCGCGCCGAAAAGCGCATCGGCTTAGTATTATTTGGTAAAGGGAATATTGGCGCCCGTTGGTTAGAGCTGTTTTCGGTTGAGCAGCAAAATATTTCTGCTCGCAGTGACTTTGACTTTGTTTTGGCGGGTGTCGTGGATAGTCGCCGCAGTTTATTGAATTACCAAGGTATTGACCCAAGCCGTGCATTAGCTTTCTTTGATGATGAAGCGGTCGAGCATCAGGACGACAATCTGTTTTTATGGATGCGAGCGCACCCTTATGATGACCTGATTGTGTTGGATGTCACAGCCAGTGGCGAGCTTGCTAATAGTTATGTGGACTTTGCGAGTTACGGTTTCCATGTTATCAGTGCAAACAAACTCGCAGGGGCAGCGCCTACTCAGCAGTATCGTGAAATTCGTGATGCATTCGCCAAAACGGGGCGTCATTGGCTCTATAATGCGACCGTTGGCGCTGGGTTGCCGATCAACTACGCAGTGCGCGATCTCAAAGAAAGCGGTGACGCGATTCTGGCGATCAGCGGGATCTTCTCTGGCACATTATCGTGGCTATTCTTGCAGTTTGATGGCTCAGTGCCTTTCAGTGAGCTTGTCGAGCAAGCTTGGCAGCAAGGATTAACGGAACCGGATCCGCGCATCGATTTATCTGGGCAAGATGTGATGCGCAAGCTCATTATTCTGGCGCGAGAAGCGGGCTATGATATCGAACCGGATGATGTGCGCGTGGAATCGTTAGTTCCAGCGCAAGCGGAAACAGGCTCACTGGATGAATTCTTTGAAAATAGCGCCGTGATTAACGAGCAGATGCAGCAGCGCTTAGAAGCCGCGAAGGAGCTGGGGTTAGTGCTACGTTACGTGGCGCGGTTTGATGCAGTGAAAGGTAAAGCAAAAGTGGGTGTCGAGGCGGTTAAACCTGAGCACCCGTTAGCCTCTTTATTGCCGGGGGATAACGTTTTTGCCATTGAAAGCCGTTGGTACCGTGATAACCCATTGGTGATCCGTGGACCAGGTGCGGGTCGCGATGTGACCGCCGGTGCTATCCAATCTGACCTGAATCGACTTTCTCAGCTTTTATAAAATCAGTAACGCACGGGTTAGATAAACGCGTGCGTTCTCTTCATTTCCCAAATTTTCCAATTCCTATTTTATTCTTAAATAAGATTCATGACTTAAAAGTGCTGAATCGACGATAGATTGCGCTGACGCAATACTTAAATAAGAAAAATTAATAAAAATGGTGCTGTAATTAAATTTCAGAAAAATCACCCAAAGCGCTTTTTTTCTGATATGAATATAGGGTACAGGGTGAAATTCGCGGTCTGCATCACAAAACATAATTCTAGCCGACTGAAATTTTATTACAGGAAATCCAGCGCAGTTTGTTAACCGTTCATGAGAAGCGGGGTGGCATCCTGCCAACAGCACAAGATCAGGAGTCCCATGAATCAGCAATATTCCGCAATGCGCAGTAATGTCAGTATGTTGGGTAAGCTACTCGGTGATACCATCAAAGACGCTCTTGGTGAAGATATCCTCGATAAAGTCGAATCTATTCGTAAGCTATCCAAATCCTCCCGCGCAGGTAATGAAGTTCAGCGCCAAAAATTATTAATGACCTTGCAAACACTGACCAACGACGAGCTATTACCTGTTGCGAGGGCATTCAACCAATTCTTAAACTTAACCAACGTGGCAGAGCAATACCACAGTATTTCTCCCCACGGTGAAGCGGCGAGTAACCCTGTTGCCCTACAGAAATTATTTGGGCGTTTAAAAGAGCACGATTTTAGCCACGGTGATATTCAAAAAGCCGTTGAAGAGCTCTCTATTGAGCTGGTGCTGACCGCCCATCCAACCGAAATCGCCCGACGTACCTTAATTCACAAATTGGTTGAGGTGAACACCTGTTTATCCCAGCTCGATCATGATGATTTAGCGGATTACGAACGCAACAATATTATGCGTCGCTTACGCCAACTGGTGGCGCAATCTTGGCATACCGATGAAATTCGTAAAATTCGCCCTACGCCAATCGATGAAGCGAAATGGGGCTTTGCGGTTGTTGAAAACTCGTTGTGGGAAGGGGTTCCGGCATTTTTACGGGAATTCAATGAACAGCTTGAAGAGTCCATTGGGGCTGAATTACCTGTCGAAGCAAACCCAATCCGCTTTACGTCATGGATGGGCGGCGACCGTGATGGTAATCCGAATGTGACCGCGGAAGTGACTCGCCATGTTCTGCTATTAAGCCGTTGGAAAGCTGCCGATTTATTCTTGAAAGATATTCAAGTCTTGGTGTCAGAGCTTTCTATGACGGAAGCGACGCCAGAGCTGCGTGCACTCGCAGGCGGCGATGATGTGGATGAGCCTTATCGCCAAATTGCCAAAAATCTGCGTAGCCAACTGTTTTCTACATTGGATTATTTAGAGCGCCGAGTGAAAGGTGAGCAAGTTCTGCCACCAGCGGATTTACTGACGGATAACGCGCAACTTTGGGATCCGCTGTATACATGCTATCAATCGCTCGTTGCTTGCAATATGAGCATTATTGCTAATGGCTCACTGTTAGATACGTTGCGCCGTATTCGTAGCTTTGGTCTGCAATTGGTGCGTATCGATGTGCGCCAAGAGAGCACTCGTCATACCGAAGCACTGTCTGAGCTGACAGAATATTTGGGGCTGGGTAACTATGGCAATTGGTCAGAACAAGAGAAGCAAGATTTCTTACTGACTGAGTTGCAATCTCGTCGTCCACTGATCCCACAAGATTGGCAACCGACAGCAGAAACGCAAGAAGTATTCGAAACTTGCCGCGTTATCGCTAAAGCGAAGAATGACTCTATCGCCGCTTACGTGATTTCGATGGCGAAAGTGCCATCCGACGTTTTAGCCGTCAAACTCCTGCTAAAAGAAGCGGGTGCCTCCATTAAATTGCCGGTTGCGCCACTGTTCGAAACTCTGGAAGATTTAAATAACGCCGAAAGCGTGATGACTAAGTTGCTTAGCATTGAATGGTATCGTGAGCTGATTGATGATCGCCAAATGGTAATGATTGGTTACTCCGACTCTGCAAAAGATGCGGGTGTGATGGCAGCGTCATGGGCGCAGTATCGTGCACAAGATGCCCTGATTAAGTTGTGCGATAAAGAAGGCGTGAAACTGACACTGTTCCACGGTCGTGGCGGCACCATTGGTCGTGGCGGTGCGCCAGCACATTCCGCACTTCTTTCCCAACCACCGGGAAGCTTAAAAGGCGGGTTGCGTGTGACGGAACAAGGCGAAATGATCCGCTTTAAGTTTGGTCTCCCGCAAGTGACGATTAGCAGTTTAGCCATGTACGCGAGCGCTATCCTCGAAGCCAACTTATTGCCACCGCCAGAGCCAAAAGAAGAGTGGAAGGCAGTAATGAATTCGTTGTCAGACGTATCTTGCGCGATGTATCGCGATTATGTGCGTGAACAGCCTGACTTTGTCCCGTATTTCCGTGCGGCGACCCCAGAGTTAGAGCTGGGCAAATTGCCATTAGGTTCTCGCCCTGCAAAACGTCGTCCTACTGGGGGTGTTGAGACCCTTCGCGCTATTCCTTGGATTTTCGCGTGGACACAAAACCGCTTGATGTTACCCGCATGGTTAGGGGCAGGTGCGGCGCTGAAACATGTCATCGAAAAAGAAGGCAAGCAAGCGGTACTGGATGAAATGTGGCAAGAGTGGACATTCTTCAAAACCCGTATTGCAATGCTGGAAATGGTGTATGCGAAAGCCGATCTATGGTTAGCGGAATATTATGACCATTGCCTCGTTGAGAAACGTTTATGGCCACTGGGACAAAAACTGCGTGACCAGTTATCCGAAGATATTAAGAGTGTTTTAGCGGTCTCTAAAGATGAAGCGTTGATGGCGGATTTACCGTGGATTGCGGAATCTATCGCCCTGCGTAATGTCTATACCGACCCTCTGAACGTATTGCAGGCTGAGCTATTACAACGCTCTCGTCAGCAAGAGCATCCAGACCCGCGTGTGGAGCAAGCGTTGATGGTGACCATTGCAGGTGTTGCGGCGGGAATGCGTAATACCGGCTAGTAATTGATTACGTTATTTATAATTAGTGATAAGTAAAAGGCTGCCAATTGGCAGCCTTTTTCGTTTATGGTCGAACGTTATTTTTTGTTCTGATCATTATGGATCAAATGATAAGGCGAACGCGCCCGTGGATGAATAAAGAAATGGTTCGTTGGGGCATTGTGAGTTTTGATATGCACCATGGAGACGTTGGTGGATTTTCCTACTTTATTGTGGAATGCATAAATCACAAAAGGCAGCAGGAAGATAATTACAAAACTGACCGCGAGCAGCGTCACGTAAGTCGTATCATCTGCCCCGCCCGGCAATGAACTTGGTGGGAAGAATGACACCACAAATGCCAGAATTGAGATCACTAACCCAACAAACGCGATTAACAATTTAAAGCTTTTACCGCCCGGAACGTTGAATGCCCGTTTTTTATCAGATTGTTTGCAGACTAAATGCATATAACCGAGGAACAGCATAAAGTAGCTACACAGATAAATAACAACGGTTAATGCCAGCGCTATCAGGAAGGACATATTCCCGCCGCCGCCCGTGTTAGTAAGGACAATAATCGCCACCGTGGTGATCAATAATTGGGAAATCACTAACGTGACTGGCACGCCATTTTTATTCACTTTGGCAAAGCTTTTCGGCAGAATTCCTTTTTGTGCAGCGACATACATCCCACGGGAAGGTCCCACAATCCAAGAGGCAATTTCCGCTAATACGCCGAGTAATAGCAACGCGGCAATAATCCGTACTGCCCACTCTAAAGTGGAATTAAAGTGGGTAACGAGAACCTCAAAGGTTTGTACCACACCAGCAGATAGGTTGATTTCGCTGTTAGGGATCACGGCAGCAACCGATAAACCGCCAATAGAGCTTAAGCAAATCGCCGCAATCATCAGTAAAAACATTGCTGCAGGATAATCTCGACCAGGGTTTTTCATTTCGTTGACGTGGGTTGCAGAGGCTTCAACACCCATGTAGCTGAGAATAAAGGCGACAAAGACCACTAATGTGCCGATTTGAGTGAAGTCAGGAATAAAGGTTTTTGTGCTCATCTCGATAGCTAAAGGCGCACCGCTTGCCAAGTAGCTAATCGCTAGCCCAACGAGAATGAGAGCCGGTAATAAAATCCCAGCAAAGAAACCGACTTTTGCGATACTTGCTGTATATTTTGTTCCACCAAATTGGGTAAAGGCGAGAACCCATAAAATCACCAGAGCGCCGATGGTTTTGGTGATGGGATCAGTATTGAGTTCTGGCCAATTTAATATGTAGGATAGGGCGCCGAGTACAAAGTACAGCATCGGAATAAAACCTATCGCAATTTGTAGATAACCAAATGAAATCGCCGCAAATCCCCAACGCTCTCCCAATGTGTTAGAAACCCACGCGAAAATCCCTCCTTCTTCCCAACCTTCAACGGTGGCCATTTCGGCAGCACATAAGGCTACGGGGATGAACCATAGCAATCCCCCTAAGAGTAAAAAGAAGACTAAACTGAAACCCGATGTGGCGAATGTCGGATATTCATAGACCGCCATCACCATAGACGCGGTGATCGCAAAAAAACCTAACAAGGTGAGTTGTTTTGCGGCTGGAGCTGTTGTTGACGTCGCCATGCCTATTCTCCTGTCATATGTTTTACGAAGTCAGTCGGCGCATAAATGAATACGCCGACTGGATAAACGACTAAGGATTAGCTGTGATTGAAACCGCCGCTTTCTTCTTCAGAAAGTGGTGTACTGACAGGGTGTTTCTCGAAATATTCGAGGGTGCGTTTGAAATCTTCGATGAGCAGTGAGGCGAGGTCTAGGCTGACACCATGACGGACTAAAATACGTTGGATCACCAGGTCTTCACGGTTTGCAGGCATTGAGTAAGCGGGAACTTGCCAGCCGCGACTACGTAGTTTGTCTGCAATATCATATAAAGAGTAGTTACTAGTTTTCGCTCCGTCTTTTAATTTCCATGCCAGCGCTGGGATACCTTTGGCACTATCGCCATCAAAGATCATCTCAAATGGACCCAGTTTTTCAATTTCACGGGCAAGGTATTGCGCGGTGGCATAGCAAGCATTATGAATTTTAGCGTAGCCTTCGCGACCAAGACGCAGGAAGTTGTAATACTGTGCAATGATTTGTCCACCTGGACGAGAGAAGTTTAATGCGAAGGTTGGCATGTTACCGCCAAGGTAGTTCACATTGAAAATTAGCTCTTCTGGGAGGTCTTTCGCTTCACGCCAAATTACCCAACCGGCACCTAATGGCGCTAAACCAAATTTGTGTCCAGATGCGTTGATGGATTTAACGCGAGGTAAACGGAAATCCCATTCCAGGGTAGGAGCACAGAAAGGCGCGAGGAAACCACCACTTGCACCATCTACGTGAATAGGAATGTCTAAGCCAGTTTCTTTTTGCAGTTTATCTAATGCATCATGAACTGCTTTCACTGGCTCATATTGGCAAGTGAACGTCACACCTAAAGTCGGAACGACACCGATAGTATTTTCATCAACGCGTTTGAGAACTTCTTCAGGGCTCATGATCAGGCGGTCGCCTTCAAGTGGAATTTCACGCAGTTCAACATCAAAATAACGGGCAAATTTATGCCAACAAATTTGGACAGGACCACAGATTAAGTTAGGTTTATCGGTGGGTTTTCCTTTGGCAGCTTGTTTTTTACGCCATTGCCATTTTAACGCCAGCCCCCCTAACATTGCGGCTTCTGAAGAGCCAATCGTTGAGCAGCCTAATGTATTGAGTGCGTCAGGAGAGTTCCATAAATCAGCGAGCATATGCACGCAGCGGTTTTCAATTTCAGCGGTTTGCGGATATTCGTCTTTATCAATCATGTTTTTGTCGATAGAGAGATCCATCAAACTGCGAATTTCGTCATCGACCCATGTTTGGCAAAATGTCGCTAAGTTTTGTCGGGAATTACCATCTAGCATTAGCTCATCACGTACTGCGCTAAATACATTTCTCGGGTCGCTTTCTTTGATTGGGAATTTCGTTTTTGGTAAGGATTGGGATAAATCAAATGAAGCATAAATATCATCTAATTCACTATATTTTGAAGATACTGATTTATTATTCATACAACGAATCTCCTCAATAATTGAGATGTTATTACTAGGAATGATCAATAATCTTATATTTTCATATAAGCATAAAAATAAATTAGAATAAAGTTCTTTAAACGAAAGTCTTATTTTAATAGCGGTTGTTTTGATTATTTGTTTTTATGGTAAATATGATTTAAATTCGAAGTTAATCAGGTATAACAATTTATCAACATTGTTAATCTGGGTTTTCACTACGTCATTCAATGTGAAAAAATGAGTTGCATCAATGGGATATGTGGTTTCTTTTGTTTTGTAAGCTATTGAAAAATAATATTTTCATTATCAGGTAAATAATGGTGAATAAGGATAAAATAGCGTTTTATGTGATTTTTAATGATATTAATCAGCGCATCACTAAACGACTATTTGTTTTGGATTGATCTAATTTCGGGTTTTTAATTAAATATTTTCTGCATTTTAATTCTATTTGGGCATATTTAAGGAATTATTTATTCCATAACTTTAATATCTAGTCTAATAATGATTGGTTTTAGCCTGCATTAACTATGGAAAATGGAATTATAGAGAATGGCGATAAATAGAATAGAGGGAGGGGAATATAACTGGGTTAATTCACGATAAATGAATTAACCCGATAAGTGATAGGAATGAAGTGGTTACTTCAACCTAACACCCAATTATTTTGGTCTAACGCCTAATGTGTGGCAAATGGCGTAAGTCAATTCAGAGCGGTTTAAGGTGTAAAAATGGAAATCTTTTACGCCTTCACGACTTAAAATTTTCACCATGTCCATGGCAATTGATGCACCAACAAGATTACGACTTTCAGGGTCATCATCTAAGCCTTCGTACATTCTATTCATCCAACTTGGGATACGCACATTGGTGATTTTGGCAAAACGTTCTAGCTGGCGAAAGTTAGAGACTGGCAAAATTCCCGGTACGATTTCCACATCAATGCCTGTTGCTACGCATCGGTCACGAAAACGTAGGTAGCTTTCAACATCGAAGAAAAATTGGGTAATGGCACGGTTGGCTCCGGCTTCAATCTTTTTCTTCAAATTGATTAAGTCTGCCTGAGCACTTTTAGCTTCAGGGTGCACTTCGGGGTAAGCGGCGACGGAAATGTCAAAGTCGGCTTCAGTTTTCAGTAATTCAACCAAGTGCTCAGCATACATGTCGGGCTTGCGGCTGTTATCAGGGAGGTCTCCCCGTAATGCCACAATATGGCGAATACCGTTATTCCAGTAATCGCGCGCGATGGTTTTTAGTTCATCAGGGCTGGCATCGATGCAGGTTAAGTGCGGTGCTGCCACTAATCCTGTTTTATCTTTGATATCTTTAATGATGCTATGGGTTCTATCTCGCTCACCGGAGTTAGCACCGTAGGTGACAGAGACAAAATTTGGTTTTAAGACCTTGAGCCTATCGATAGACTTCCACAATGTTTGTTCCATTTCTGCTGAGCGAGGTGGGAAAAATTCAAATGAGACATTAATCTGCCCATCTAATTCAGCTAAATTTTGGTTCAACGCCTCGCGCTGATTTGCGTGAAAGAAACTCATACCCTGTGACCTCGCCTCAAGAAACTCATTATTTAATGATTATTTTCGTTATTCGATTATATGCACTCTTTTGTACTTCTATACGTTTAGACGTCTAAATGGAGATTACGCGATATTGAGTGAGAGTCAACTCCTAAATCAAATTTGGAATTGATGTTTTTTCAGGCGCAACAAGAGAAAAATTCATGATGGGGAAATGCGGAGCCAAGTGACTCCGCATGCAGTACAACATTATTCAGTAAAACAGAAGTGCTCGACCATTTGGCTGATGAGTTGGCGGGTTGGTTCAATAAAGCTCATATCGATGAACTCATCAGGCTGGTGGGCTTGTTCAATAGAGCCGGGACCCAGCACCAGTGTTGGGCAGAGTTCTTGGATAAATGGCGCCTCCGTACAGTAGTTCACGGTTTCCGCTTTTTTACCTAATAACTGCTCAATGACTGCCACCATTTTATGATCTGTGGGGCATTCGTAGCCGGGGATCGGTGGGTGCATCTCTTCAATGGCTAAGCGACCCGGCCATTTTGCACGAACGGGTTCGAGAGTTTCATTGAGTAGCTCGTCCAGATCTTGCAACGTTAAACCTGGTAGTGGGCGAATATCCATATGTAATTCACAGCAACCACAAATTCGGTTTGCTGCATCACCACCATGAATATGACCGAAGTTCATGGTTGGATAAGGGATCACAAACGCAGGGTTGTTATAGCGCTCTTTCAATGTATTTCTTAAGGTCATTAAGTGAGAGATAGATTCATGCATTAATTCAATGGCATTAACGCCTCTATCTGGATCACTGGAATGCCCAGATTGACCTGTAATGCGAATGGCATTGGAAAGATGCCCTTTATGCGCACGAATAGGCTGTAATGATGTCGGTTCACCGATGATGGCGAAATCAGGGCGTAATTGCGTGCTGGCGGCAAAGAAGCGAGCGCCAGCCATCGAGGTTTCTTCATCTGCCGTGGCGAGAATATGCAAAGGACGTTTTAAGGTACTGAGGTCAACATCTCGCAGTGCATCAATAATAAAGGCAAAAAAGCCTTTCATATCTGCGGTGCCTAGCCCATACAGTTTGCCATTATGTTCGGTGAGCTTGAACGGATCTTTAGTCCAGCGACCGTCATCAAATGGGACGGTATCCGTGTGACCACATAGCATCAACCCTCCATTACCCTCGCCAATCGAGGCTAACAGGTTATATTTATCTCGGGTATCAGGGACCGGTTGAATATTCACAGTAAAGCCTAAGGTTTCTAACCATCCACCTAATAGCTCCACCAGCGCTCGGTTACTCTGATCGAGTTGCGAATCAGTCGCACTAATCGACGGAGTGGCGATTAATTGACGATAAATCTCAATAAATGCAGGTAATTTAATATTCACTGTTGACAGCCTTTATCCATAATAGTATCAATATTCATGCACTTTATTTGAATAAAAATACACATTAAACTGTTTGGGTCACGAGTACAAGGTAGAAAACACATGTTGAACACACTCATTGTCGGGGCCAGTGGTTATACTGGAGCAGAATTAGCCGCATACTTACAACGTCACCCCGATATTCATCTTTCTGGGCTGATGGTTTCCGCACAAAGTGCGGATGCAGGTAAATGCTTTTCTGATTTACATCCCCAGTATAAAGGCATTATCGACCTTCCGGTTCAGCCGCTTACTGATGTGGCTGAGGCTGCAAAAGGGGTCGATGTTGTTTTCCTCGCGACCGCCCATGAAGTGAGCCATGACATCGCGCCCCAGTTTCTTGAAGCGGGTTGCGTGGTGTTTGACCTTTCGGGTGCTTATCGTGTTCAAGATGCGGCGTTTTATCCGCAATACTACGGTTTCGAACATACAAATACCCAGTGGTTAATGCAAGCAGTTTACGGTTTAGCGGAATGGCAGGCAGATAAAATCCGTCAAGCTCAGCTGATTGCGGTACCGGGGTGTTATCCAACGGTTTCTCAACTTTCATTAAAGCCACTGATTGAAGCGGATTTGCTCGATGAAAACATGTGGCCAGTCATTAATGCGACCAGTGGCGTTTCAGGGGCAGGACGCAAAGCTTCCATGACGAACAGCTTTTGCGAAGTGAGCTTACAGCCTTACGGTATTTTCACTCACCGTCATCAACCTGAAATCGCGACGCATCTAGGTAGAGATGTGATTTTCACGCCACATTTAGGCAATTTTGCACGGGGCATACTGGCGACCATCACTTGCAAAGTGAAAGCCGGCGTTACAGCGGAGCAAATTAGCCAAACATTTAAAGATGCGTATCACAACAAACCGTTAGTTCGTTTATATGACAAAGGGGTTCCTGCACTGAAATCGGTGGTTGGCACGCCATTTTGTGATATCGGCTTTGTATTGAAAGGTGAGCACCTGATTTTAGTGGGTACAGAAGATAACCTATTAAAAGGTGCCGCAGCGCAAGCTGTTCAGTGCATGAATATTCGGTTTGGTTTCAACGAAACGCAGTCATTACTTTAATGCTCTTATGGCAATTTATTAAGGATAAATCTCCATGCAACCTTTAGTCATTAAATTGGGTGGTGTGTTACTCGATAGCGAAGAAGCCCTAGAAAGATTATTTACGGCGATCCAAACCTACCGTCAGGCTCATCAACGTGAGCTGGTAATTGTTCACGGTGGTGGATGTCTAGTTGATGAATTAATGCAAAAACTGCAATTACCCGTTGTGAAAAAGCAAGGATTGCGCGTTACGCCAGCAGACCAAATCGACATTATTACTGGTGCGTTAGCCGGAACGGCGAATAAAACTTTGTTGGCATGGGCGATTAAACATCAATTGCAAGCGGTGGGTTTATCCCTTGGGGATGGACACAGCGCAGTGGTTACGCAAATTAATGATGAGCTAGGCCATGTGGGTAGCGCGAAAGCGGGTGATGCTAAGTTACTGAAATTATTACTGTCTGCGGGATATTTACCCATCATTAGCTCTATCGGGATCACCGAAGAGGGGCAACTTATGAACGTCAATGCAGACCAAGCCGCGACAGCGATTGCCCAAGCACTGAATGCAGATTTAGTCCTGCTTTCTGATGTGAGCGGTATTTTAGATGGTAAAGGTCAAAAGATTGATGAAATGACCACCGCCAAAGCCCAGAAACTTATCGATCAAGGCATCATCACTGATGGAATGATAGTCAAAGTGAATGCGGCTTTAGAAGCGGCTTCCACATTGCAACGTCCGGTGGATATTGCAAGCTGGCGCCATGCGGAGCAATTGCCATCATTATTTAATGGCACCGCGATTGGCACACGAATTCTTGCTTCTTGAATGAAGAACTGAGCAAGCAAACAGACAAATCAAACATTTATTTTAAAAGAATTGGGACAGGTAATTTATGAAAAAGGGCATTAAGAAGATTGTATTAGCATACTCCGGTGGATTAGACACGTCGGCTATCATTCCATGGTTAAAAGAGAACTACGATGACTGTGAGGTCGTGGCATTCGTTGCTGATGTGGGTCAAGACAGAGAAGACTTAGTCGGTGTTGAGAAAAAAGCCCTGCAATCAGGTGCTTCTGAATGCTATGTGGTTGATCTGCGTGAAGAGTTTATCAAGGAATATATCTACCCAGTACTGAAAACGGGTGCATTGTATGAAGGTAGCTATTTACTGGGTACGTCAATGGCGCGTCCAATTATCGCTAAAGCGCAAGTTGAAATCGCATTGAAAGTTGGCGCAGACGCAGTCGCGCACGGCGCAACCGGTAAAGGTAATGACCAAGTGCGTTTCGAAAGCACTTACACCGCTTTAGCACCACAACTGAAAGTGGTTGCGCCATGGCGTGAGTGGGACTTACGTTCCCGCGAAGCTCTGCTGGATTACCTGAAAGAACGTAATATTCCAACTACCGCTAGCTTAGAGAAAATCTACAGCCGTGATGAAAACGCATGGCACATTTCTACCGAAGGTGGCGTATTAGAAAGCACATGGAATGCAGCCAACCAAGATTGCTGGGTATGGACGGTTGATCCGAAAGACGCACCGGATGAAGCTGAGCTGGTGACTGTGGGTGTGAAACACGGTGAAGTGGTTTCTGTGAACGGTAAAGCCCTGTCTCCATTGGGGTGTTTAGAAACATTAAATACGCTGGGTGCAAAACATGGCGTGGGTCGTATCGATATCGTAGAAAACCGTTTAGTGGGTATGAAATCCCGTGGTTGCTATGAAACCCCAGGGGGCACCATCATGATGGCTGCGCTGCGTGGTGTTGAGCAATTAGTATTAGACCGCGATAGCTACAAATGGCGTGAGCAGTTAGGTCTAGAAATGTCTTATGTGGTGTATGACGGTCGCTGGTTTGCGCCACTGCGTCATTCTCTGCAAGCAGCGGCAGAATCCCTGGCTCAGGATGTGACGGGTGAAGTGGTTCTGAAACTGTATAAAGGGCAAGTGACTGCTATCCAGAAAAAAGCGGATAAGAGCCTGTACTCTGAAGAGTTTGCAACATTTGGTGAAGATGAAGTTTACGATCACAGCCATGCTGGTGGGTTTATCCGTCTCTATTCACTCTCTTCACGTATTCGTGCGCTGAAAGAACAGAACAAAGCAAAATAGTTTTATCAGAATGACCCCGACAGCCAGATAGGGCTGTCGGGCAGACACTTATTTTATCAATCAGGTAGGGACTCGTTATGGCACTTTGGGGTGGACGTTTTAGTCAGCAGGCAGATCAACGGTTTAAACAATTCAATGATTCACTGCGTTTTGATTATCGCTTAGCTGAGCAGGATATTATTGGCTCTGTGGCATGGTCAAAAGCGTTGGTCACAGTTGGCGTGCTGTCTGATAGCGAGCAAAAATCTCTCGAGCAAGCACTCAATGCGCTATTGGCTGAAGTGCAAGCCGAGCCTGAGATTATCTTGCAAAGCGACGCCGAAGATATCCATAGCTGGGTCGAAGGTAAACTGATTGATAAGGTCGGTGATTTAGGGAAAAAACTGCACACAGGTCGTAGCCGTAATGACCAAGTTGCGACAGATTTAAAACTGTGGTGTAAAGGCCAAGTGGCGCTGTTATTAGAAGCTGTGACTGAGTTACAAAAAGCGCTGGTCATCACTGCTGAACATAACCAAGATGCCGTGATGCCAGGCTATACCCACTTACAACGTGCCCAGCCAGTGACATTCGCTCATTGGTGTTTAGCGTATTGCGAAATGTTGTCTCGTGATGAAAGTCGTTTGCAAGATACTTTAAAACGTTTAGATGTCAGCCCATTAGGGTGCGGGGCGCTGGCGGGTACAGCCTATGATATTGACCGCGAGCAATTGGCATCATGGTTAGGTTTTTCCTCCGCAACGCGTAACAGTTTAGATACAGTTTCTGATAGAGACCATGTGTTAGAGCTGTTATCCGACGCAAGTATCGGTATGGTACATTTATCACGTTTTGCTGAAGATTTGATTTTCTTCAATAGTGGCGAAGCCGGGTTTGTAGAGTTATCTGATAAAGTGACTTCAGGTTCGTCGCTGATGCCGCAAAAGAAAAATCCTGATGCATTGGAGCTAATTCGTGGTAAATGTGGCCGTGTTCAAGGGGCATTAACCGGCATGATGATGACACTGAAAGGATTACCGCTTGCCTACAACAAAGATATGCAAGAAGACAAAGAAGGGTTATTCGATGCCCTCGATACGTGGTTAGATTGTATGCATATGGCGGTACTTGTTCTGGATGGTATTCAAATTCGTCGTCCTCGTTGTGAAGATGCAGCAAAACAAGGCTATGCAAATGCGACCGAGCTGGCTGATTATTTAGTCGCAAAAGGCGTTCCATTCCGTGAAGCTCACCATATTGTGGGTGAAGCTGTTGTGGCTGCGATAGCGCAGGGGAAAGCATTAGAAGAAATGGCATTAAGTGATTTGCAAAAATTCAGTGCAACTATCCAACTGGATGTGTATGAGATTTTATCTCTGCAGTCTTGTCTTGATAAGCGATTAGCAAAAGGTGGGGTATCTCAAAAGCAGGTAGCAAAAGCCATTGTAGATGCGAAAACTCGCTTGAAGATGTAAATAAAGAAAATGTAGTAAAAAATGGGGGGTAGCATGGCTACCCCAATTTCCATAACGTTTAATCTTAACTATATTTAATTGTTAACATACCCATCTGTTTGTCTTCATTCAGCCAATCATAAGAATAGACACTTCGGCCGCCATTCAAGACTTTCCAACCTTGAGTTTTTACTAATTTTTTCAGGTCAATGCTATTGGCAACCATATCGTCATTGTCGTTTAAACAATTTAAAGTGACATTATTATTATTTACTTCATTCAAGCAAGAGGCATAGACAATTGAGCCTGTAAATTGGATGGTACCGTTATGTTCGCTGTTTTCTGCATAGGCATTAACTGCGCTAAAAGCCGGAACGAGTAATAATGCCATGACTGCGCGAGAGAAGGTTTTTTTAGCGATTGATGTTAAATTTTTCATAATAGGATCCCCTAACTGATTTGTGTTTAATCAATTTGTTTAAGTGTATTAATTTAATAAATTCGGTATTGCGTAAGGTATATATTGGCTACTTTTATTTTTTCAATTACCTCGTGCTATTTGATGGAGCATATAATAATTCAAATAACTCGATTAAGGTGTAAATATTGAAAATCAAATGTATGGAAATTTTAAAATTAAATTAAACAATATGGGATAAGTTAAATATAGTATAAGTAAAAGTGCTCACCCATAAAAAACTATCTAATCACCATTTAGTTTATAATTATGGTGTAAAAAACCTTCTTATTCGATATTTTCGAATAAAAAAATCAATTTATGAGATTTGCATGCACTCATTCATTGAGTGATTGATAATATATATCAAAATCTATGCAGATCACTTTAATATATTCTTTTATATGTATTTACAAACTTTAATTAGATATGAAAGAGAATATAACAAAATGTTTCATTACTATGGGGTAATACTTAATAAAGCTATGTTCTTTATAATTGTTATTACCTTATTTTTGGGTATTAAGTTCCATTAGTGTGTTTTGAGCCATTCGTTATTGTCATTTTTTAGAGGGTTTTTGATAATCATTCTATATAGAAATATAAGAGAAATTATCTAGATGGCTAAGTATCAATATTCCGTACTTTCATGATAAACAATATGCGTTTTACATTTGATATCATCTGTATTGAACATTCCTTAGTTTTAAAGTGACTTAATGTCTTTTGTAGCGGAATCCAATGCTCACAATGCTTATCACGTTTTTTCTTCTTACCTTAATTAACTTATCTAAATGTCTAAAAGGTGTCTGACTACGAGTTAAGCTGCTAATTTTTACGTTGGCGTTATTTATTTTGCGTTTGATTACAGTAATTATTTGTCTAAATGATTCGAAATTCAACGTTCGAAATATTATTAAATATTACTGGAAAAACAATAAGTTAATAACGATTGTTATCATATCTAAGAGCAATAGTGTAATTTACCTTTATGGATATTAATGACCGTTCAATTTATTGGAACGAAGTGCTATTTTCTGTATCAATTTGCATTATTGTACTATTTTTATGTCATTGTTAAATTTAGGTTAAGTAATTATTTATTTTAAAATAGTAATATTTAGTGATTTAATTTGGATGATATTACTCTAAATAAGAGTAATATTGTTTGATACTTCTGTTCGGTACTATTTTTCTCAATTAAATTATAGAAATATATTTACTTTCTTATTCTTACAATTTGTTTCATTTTCACATGAGATAAATCCTAAAAAGGCAAGGGTGTTTTTTAATTTTATTGATAGATGAAATATTATCTATTCTTTATAATGATTGGTATTATCTATATAGTCAGGCATAACGAGAGGAAAAAGGCGGATGAATATTCGTGATCTGGAGTACCTAGTTGCACTTGCTGAGCACAAGCACTTTAGGCGTGCTGCGGATTCTTGCCATGTAAGTCAGCCTACGCTGAGCGGTCAAATTCGTAAGCTTGAAGAAGAGCTCGGCGTGATGCTATTAGAAAGAACCAGCCGAAAAGTGCTTTTTACTCAACAAGGTTTATTGCTCGTTGAGCAGGCAAGAACGATCTTAAGAGAGATAAAAGTTCTACAAGAAATGGCAGCTTTACAAGGTGAAAGTATGTCGGGGCCTTTACATATAGGGCTGATCCCAACGGTTGCACCTTACTTACTTCCGCACATTATTCCTGAATTACATCGTGTGCACCCTAAACTAGAAATTTACTTGCACGAAGCACAGACTCAGCAATTATTAGCTCAGTTAGATAGTGGTAAGTTGGATTGCGCCATCCTGGCAGAAGTCAAAGAAACCGAGCCATTTATTGTGGTGCCATTATTTGAAGAGCCAATGAAACTCGCGATTTATGAAAATCACCCATGGCATGACCGTGACACGGTTGAAATGGGGGAATTAGCGGGTGAGAAGTTATTGATGTTGGAAGATGGCCACTGTTTACGTGATCAAGCGATGGGATTCTGTTTCCAAGCCGGGGCAAAAGAAGATACTCATTTTAGAGCAACGAGCTTAGAAACGCTGAGAAACATGGTAGCAGCGGGTAGCGGAATTACATTGCTGCCTGATTTGGCTGTACCTCATGAGGCTTGTCGGGATGGCGTTTGTTACTTGAACTGTATCGAACCTGAGCCAAAACGCCGAATTGTATTAGTTTACCGTCCGGGCTCTCCATTGCGTGGACGCTATGAGCAGCTTGCAGAAACAATTTACAGCTCGATGGATAAGTACTACAGAAATAAAAAGTAAGCTATAAAAGCAAAAAAGTGATTGCGGGGATGAACCTGCAATCACTTATTCTAAAGCCAATCATTCAGTGTAAAGCGTAGAGATTGACTAAAACAGTCGATTTAGACCATTCAATGCAGCAACTCGGAACGCTTCTGCCATGGTTGGATAGTTAAATGTAGTATTAATGAAGTATTCGATGGTATTCCCTTCACCTTTTTGTTCCATAATCGCTTGGCCGATATGAATAATCTCAGCCGCTCTCTCACCGAAACAGTGAATACCTAAAATTTGAAGTGTTTCTCTATGGAAGAGAATTTTCAAACTACCCACATTCATGCCTGCAATCTGTGCTCGTGCTAAATGTTTAAACTGAGCACGACCGACTTCATAAGGGACTTTCATTGCCGTCAATTCTTGTTCTGTTTTACCCACAGAACTAATTTCTGGAATGGTATAAATACCCGTCGGAATATCTTCAACTAAATGGGCATTACCTAAACCAGAGGTAATTGCGCGAGCCGCAATACGTCCTTGGTCATAAGCCGCAGAAGCTAGGCTTGGATAGCCAATCACATCACCAACAGCATAGATGTGCTCATTACTTGTGCGATAAGCATGGTCAACTTTAACTAAGCCGCGACCATCCGCTTCGATTCCCACATTCGCCAGACCGATATTATCAGTATTACCAGTACGGCCGTTCGCGAACAGCAAGCAATCCGCTTTCACTTTTTTGCCCGATTTAAGATGAACAATAACGCCATCATCTAAACCTTCAATCTTTTCATATTCTTCGTTGTGACGAATAACCACGCCACTGTTCCAGAAATGATAAGACAACGCATCAGACATCTCTTGATCAAGGAATGCCAATAAGTGATCGCGGGTGTTGATCAAATCGACTTTGACCCCTAACCCACGAAATATGGATGCGTACTCACAACCAATCACACCCGCACCATAAATAATCACATGGCGAGGTTCGTGGGAAAGGCTGAGAATGGTATCGCTGTTATAAATTCGGGAGTGAGTAAAATCAACATCAGGCGGGCAATAAGGTCGTGATCCAGTCGCAATGATAATCTTATCTGCACTTAGGACATCACAACTTCCATCTGCATAGCGCACGCTAACATGCTGATCATCAACAAAAGTTGCTTCACCAGAAAACATTTGGCAACCATTGCGTTCATAAAACCCTTCACGCATGCGAGTTTGCTGACTTATCACGGTTTCGGCATGAGTAAGAATTTCAGAAAAAGAGGAGCGTAAACTGCGGGAATTATCACTATATAGAGGGTTTTGATTAAATTCGATAATGCGACTAACAGCATGACGAAGGGCTTTAGAGGGAATCGTACCCCAGTGGGTACAGCCGCCGCCGACACTGTTATAACGTTCTATAACAGCAACGTTTTTTCCTTGTTTAACCAGCCCCATAGCGGCACCTTCACCACCAGGACCGGAACCAATGACAATTGCATCAAAATGGGTATGTTGTTGCATGAGGTAAGCCTGTTTTAATTCTAGGGACGTTGTGATAGTAACATTCGTTTGCCATCTTGTCTCAATTCGAAATCCTAAAGACAAATAAGTATAGGAAGTAGATAAAAATAAAGAGGTGCAAAGTATATAAAAAGTTTATAGGAAAAAAGTCGATAAAAGACACAGCCTAGAAAAAAATGAAGCTGGGTGAAATTCTGAAAATGGCGAAATTGATGGGAGAGTCATCTTTTCATTAAACTAGATTAATAATTTTCAGGTATGCTTAACGGATGGGCGTATTCAAAAGTGATATTTTGATCTATTCGCGGCGTTTTAATTGTAGAAAACTAGGAAAATCGTGAGCAACACTATTGGCGTTAGAGCAAAACAAAAAGAAAAAACTCGTCGTTCACTCGTGGAAGCGGCATTTAGCCAATTAAGTGCAGAACGTAGTTTTACTAGCCTCAGCTTACGGGAAGTAGCTCGTGAAGCGGGCATCGCACCAACTTCGTTTTACCGTCACTTCAAAGATGTTGATGAGCTTGGGTTAACCATGGTTGATGAAAGCGGTTTGATGCTACGCCAACTGATGAGACAAGCGCGCCAACGTATTGCAAAAGGCGGGAGTGTGATCCGCACATCAGTCTCCACTTTTATGGAGTTTATTGGTAATAACCCTAACGCGTTTAGGTTACTATTGCGTGAGCGCTCAGGAACTTCTGCTGAATTTCGTGCTGCGGTCGCACGAGAAATCCAACATTTTATTGCAGAATTAGCGGATTATCTTGAATTAGAAAATCGTACGCCGCGTTATTTCACTGAAATGCAAGCCGAAGCCATGGTCACTATCGTGTTTAGTGCGGGTGCTGAAGCGCTTGATATTGATGAAGAAAAACGTCGACGCCTCGAAGAGCGGTTAGTGTTGCAACTACGTATGATAGCCAAAGGCGCTTATTACTGGTACCGCCGCGAGCAAGAAAAACAAAATGATACAGACCCTGACTTAACCAAAGAGTAAAGGAGAGACAATGACGGAACACAAGAATTATGAGAGGAGCACATTACTGCTATCTTTAGTAATTGGCTTATCGACTCACGGAACGTTCTCTACCCTGTTTAATTCCCTTGTGGAATTTTCTATCTTCCCAATCGTCACATTAATTTTAGCTGTTTACTGCTTACACCAGCGTTATTTAAATCAAGCCATGCCAATGGGATTACCAAAATTTGTCGCTGGCAGCTTTTTCTTAGGCATGTTTGGCTACGCAGCGATTTTACGCGTCCAACATCCTGATGTCGGTTCTAACTTTATCCCGGCCACGGTGATCGTCATTATTGCATTGTGGATGTACACCAGTTGGAAAGCACGTAAAAAAGAGCTACACGAACAAGCTCTCGAAAGCGAAACTGAACATTAATATCAGTTTTGAATAAAAAGAAACGCCGCAACATAATAGTGCGGCGTTTTTTTATGGATAATTTATAGGGAATAATTTATAGAGAGTATTAGCGTCGAGTGAGTAACACACCACTTTCCATATGATGGGTATATGGGAATTGGTCAAATAAAGCCAGTTTTTCGACTTTATGGGTTTTGGTGAGTTCCGCTAAATTATCGCACAGCGTTTCAGGGTTACAGGAGATATACAGAATATGGTCATATTCTTGAACCAGCTGAACAGTTTTGTCATCCAGGCCACTGCGTGGTGGGTCGACAAAAATAGTATTGCACTGGTAATCCGCTAAATTAATCCCTTCTAAACGATTAAACTCACGAACGCCATTCATGGCTTGAGTAAAATCTTCCGCAGACATTCGGATAATCTGCACATTATCTATTTTGTTCGCTTCTATATTGTATTGCGCCGCATGCACGGAAGGCTTGGCAATTTCAGTTGCTAAAACACGATTGAAGTTTTGAGCCAGCGCCAGTGAAAAGTTGCCATTACCACAATATAGCTCTAATAAATCGCCAGTTGAATGTTGAGTCGCATCAATCGCCCACTCTAACATTTTAATATTCACCTGTGCGTTTGGCTGTGTGAAACTATTTTCCACCTGGCGATAAATCATGTTTTTCCCTTTTACAGGTAAAACTTCATCAACATAATCGTGGTCGAGCATAATTTTAGTTTTAGAGGCGCGACCAATAATTTGAACATCAAAGCCTTTCGCCGTTAAATCCGCTTTCAATTGTTTGGCTTGTCCCGTCCATTCATCACCTAATTTTTTATGATAAAGCAGAGAAACAATCAGCTTATTACTCAGCGTCGATAAGTAATCTATCTGGAATAATTTATGGCGCAGTAGTTCAGTGCGTTTTAATAAAGGCAGAAGTTCAGCCATCATGTCGTTGATTAGCTGGCTAGCAACTGGAAATGACTCAATTCGAATGCGTTCTTTGGTCTCTTTATCAAACATAATATGAAATAGGTCATCACCTTCGTGCCAAATTCTAAATTCTGCACGCATCCGATAATGGGAAGTTGGAGATGAATAAATTTCAGGTTCAGGCGCAGCATAAGGGGCCATCAAACTCTTCAGACGGTCAACTTTCTCTGCAAGTTGCAGTTCGTAATCTTCGGTGTGCAAGGTGTTTTGCATCATATGGCCCCATAAAACAGTCAAAATTCACATCAGGGGCGAAATTGTAGGGCAAGCAGCGAAGATGTCCAGTTTTCATTATCGATTCATGGACACTGACAACTATTCAACTTAGGATAATAGTTCGTGGTTTTAGGGAATTTGGTGAGAGTCCAAAGCTGACGCGCAACGGTAATTAAGGTATTCCCGTCATTCTTCAAACTACATGGGTGTTGGCATCGCTCAGCTATCCTAGTCACATACTTCAGTATGCTCCTAGGAATATCTTCGCTTGCCACCTACATGCAGCTTGAGTTATTTAGGGGATATAACAGGTCGAATTTTTATTTTATATATCGCTTCATATATAGAAACCCAACTTGTCACTTTATAAGTCCGATACCTACCACACTTCTTATCGCTTTGTTGAATCTCAGCGCGGATCTGATTTTCGGCGTCGCGGAATGTTAATTTAATTGATTTTCCGAGTGTAAACATAATGAATAATAACAAGTCGCTATCGCTTTCGGTGGCAGCTCTGGCAGTGTTGTGCGGTATTTCCTCTTTGGCAAGTGCAAGCTCTAATTCGTCAGATGAAATGGTGGTGTCTGCTAACCGTTTCGAGCAACCTATCTCTTCTATATTAGCGCCAGTCACTGTAGTGACCCGTGAAGATATTGATCATTGGCAGTCAAATACCGTGATTGATGTATTGAGACGCCTGCCGGGTGTGGATGTTGCTCAGAGTGGTGGACGAGGTCAACTAAGTTCACTTTTTGTCAGAGGCACAAATTCAGGACATGTTCTTGTACTTGTTGACGGAATTAGACTGAATCAAGCAGGTGTCAGTGGCTCATCGGATATGAGCCAAATTCCATTATCTATGGTTCAACGTATTGAGTACATTCGAGGTGCACGTTCCGCTGTTTATGGTTCTGATGCTATTGGTGGCGTCATCAATATTATCACGGGTAGATCTAAGTCCGGAACGACATTAGAAGCAACGCTTGGTAGTTATGGATATCAAAATTACACAGGCTCCACTCAACAGCAGATTGGGGAAAAAACAAAAGTAACCGCATCAGCCTCATATAACTATACATGGGGATTCGATGTTGAGGCTCGTGGAAATACAGGCGGTATATCTCAACCAGATCGTGATGGATTTATGAATAAAACATTATGGTTGGGGCTTGAACATCAATTTAGCGATGAGTTCAGTGGGTTTGCCAGAGCTTATGGCTATGATAACAGAACAAAATATGATGCAGAACCAAGTTGGGATTATGCTGGTGTCATTACAGATACACGCGAATTATCAAGCAGAAATTATGATGTAGGCGTTAAATTTACGAAAGGTATTTATTCTTCCCAACTAATTTCCAGTTATAGCCATTTAAAAGATTATGATTTTGACCCAAGAAAAGGGCGCTATGATAAATCCTCATTACTAAAGGACTCAGAACAATATAACTTACAATGGGGAAATACCTTTAAGTTAGATAACGGTGGGATTAGTACAGGTATTGATTGGAATCGACAATCGATTCAACCAAATCATAATTTTATCGCTAAAAAACGTAGTGTTGATGACACAGGATTGTATATAACAGGACAAAACCAATTTAACCAAGTCACTGTCGAAGGCGCTGTTCGCAGTGATTATCACTCTAAATATGGCTGGCATTCTACATGGCAAGCAGGTGCTGGATGGGAGTTCATTGAAGGTTATAGACTGATTGGTTCATATGCAACTGCATATAAAGCACCAACATTAGATCAGCTGTACGGTCGTTGGGGGCCAAATGAAAATTTAAACCCAGAAGAAAGTGCACAGTGGGAAGGGGGTATTGAAGGCCTTAGTGGACCACTTGATTGGAGTTTGACAGCCTATAGAAATGATATCGATAATATGATCGACTTTAGCCCTAAAGGGCAATATAGCAATATAAAGAAAGCAAGAATCAAAGGTGTTGAGTGGGTGGGAGACATGGATACATGGATTTTCCATCATCAGCTTACCTTGCAGTATATTGATCCTAGGAATAAAGAAACCAATCAGATCCTGAATCGCCGTGCCAAACAGCAAGTTAAGTATCAATTAGATTGGAATATGGCGGCTGTAGAAATGGGGCTAACTTATCAATATATAGGGCAGCGTTACGATATCAATGAAAGTTATCAACGTACAAAAGTTGGCGGCGTTAGCCTTTGGGATATCACAGCCGCATATCCAATCACTTCACATCTCACAATTCGTGGTAAAATAGCTAATATGTTCGATAAAGACTATGAGACCGCGTATGGTTATCGCACCGCTGGAAGAGAATATTTCCTCACAGGAAGCTACAACTTCTGATAACAACCTATCTGTTCGCCCGACCATTCTGGTGTTTGACTCCGGAGTGGGCGGGTTATCTGTCTATCGTGAAGTCAAAAAACTGATCCCGAATGCGCACTATATATATGCATTCGATAATGAAGCCTTCCCTTACGGGGAGAAAAGTGAAGAGTTCATTATTGATAGGGTTTATCAAATCGTTAATGCCATCGCGAAAAAGCATCCTCTCACCATTGCCGTCATTGCGTGTAATACTGCAAGCACGGTGAGCTTACCTAACTTAAGAGCAAATTTTACTTTCCCAATTGTCGGTGTCGTTCCGGCGATTAAGCCCGCAACTAAACTGACGCGTAATGGTGTAGTTGGTTTGTTGGCAACTCGGGGTACAGTAAATCGTGAATACACAAAAGAGCTGATTGAGCGCTTTGCGACAGACTGCAAAGTCATCTCTTTAGGTTCAGCGGAACTCGTACAACTGGCAGAGAGAAAATTGCATGGTGAAATATTGCCGCTGGATGAAGTGGCTCAAGCCGTCAAACCGTGGATTAAAATGAAAGAGGCCCCAGATACGGTGATTCTTGGCTGCACTCATTTCCCTCTTATAGTAGAAGAGTTAGAAAAAGTACTTCCAAGCGGAACTCGATTCATTGATTCTGGTGCCGCGATTGCCAGAAGAACCGTTTGGCTCATCAATAATCAGGCTGAAGTTACGGATTCAAATGAAGAAGACTTCGCTTACTGCTTATTAATGAATGAGAGCTTACAAGAATTACGCCCTGTTCTTGAGGCGGAAGGCTTCAAATCGCTGCAAAAACTGGCTATTTAAGTCAAATTCGCTGAAAAGCTGAGCGAACGAAAAAAAATATCAAAAAAAGGGTTGCCAGATTTTTCTGACTCCCTATAATGCGCCACCACTGACCGGGAACAAGCCAACGCAAAGCGCGATGGACACTGAACCGGCAGCGAGAGAATCTGAAAAGATTAAGTAAAAAAATACTTGACTCTCAATGAGGAAAGCGTAATATACGCCACCTCGCGACAACGACCTAAGTTGATAAAAACTGAGTCGAATTTCTCAAGAAATGTCGCACCGCTCTTTAACAATTTATCAGACAATCTGTGTGGGCACTCACAGGACACTATCAAAAAAATATTTGATTTTAAGTCTTGAAGAGTGACTAACACGTTAATTCATATATATGAACTAATAGGTAATTTGGTTTCTTCGGAAATCAAACGACAGTAACATTCTTTGAGCATCAAGCTTTTTAATTGAAGAGTTTGATCATGGCTCAGATTGAACGCTGGCGGCAGGCCTAACA